>VBGV01000251.1 GCA_005880755.1 Chloroflexota bacterium | reverse complement strand
GTCCTGCGGTCGCGGCCGCGGGCGCGGAAGGCTGGGCGCCGCCCGTGATCCTGTCGCGCGAGCTGTGGGGCGAGCTGTTCGCGCTGACGGGAGACGCCGGCGCGCGCCAGGTGCTGCAGGGCAGGCCCGAGCTGCTCGACGTCGTGCCGGCGCCGGGTCGGTCCGACGACATCGACACGCCGGACGACTACGCGAAGATCGTCCGCCTATTTCCGCGCCGCCGCCCCCGCCAGCGCGCCTAGACCGCGTACCATCGTCGATGGTGCTAGTGATCGCTCTAGGAGTGATGACTTGAAAGATGGCTGGGTGAAGGCGGGCGACTACCGGGACATCGTCTACGAGACGTGGGACGGCATCGCCAAGATCACCATCAACCGGCCCGAGGTACGCAACGCCTTCCGGCCGCTGACCGTGGTCGAGATGTCGAAGGCCTTCGAGGTCGCGCGTGAGGACCCGCAGATCGGCGTCGTGATCCTGACCGGCGCCGGGACCGAGGCGTTCTGTTCCGGTGGCGACCAGCGCGTGCGCGGCGACGACGGCTACGTCGATGCCGGAGGCACGGGGCGGCTCAACGTGCTCGACCTCCAGGTCCAGATCCGGCGGTTGCCCAAGCCCGTGGTCGCGATGGTGGCCGGCTACGCGATCGGTGGCGGCCACGTGCTCCACGTCGTCTGTGACCTCACCATCGCCGCCGACAACGCGAAGTTCGGCCAGACCGGGCCGCGCGTCGGCAGCTTCGACGGAGGCTACGGGGCGGGTCTTCTGGCGCGCATCGTTGGCCAGAAGAAGGCGCGCGAGATCTGGTTCCTCTGCGAGCAGTACGACGCGCAGCAGGCCCTCGACATGGGACTGGTCAACAAGGTCGTGCCGCTGGCGGACCTGGAGAAGGAGACCGTCGCGTGGTGCCGTCGCATGCTCGAGCTGAGCCCGCTTGCGCTGCGCATGCTCAAGGCCGGGCTGAACGCCGCCGACGACGGCCTCGCCGGCATCCAGCAGCTCGCCGGCGACGCGACTCTCCTCTACTACATGAGCGAAGAGGCGCAGGAAGGTCGCGACGCGTACGTGGAGAAACGCAAACCGAACTTCGCGAAGTTCCCGAAACGTCCGTAGTGGTCGGCGCGCAGCGGCTGAGTCCCACGCAGGTGTGGTGGTCGGCGGTTCGACCCGCGACCCTGGCGGCTTCCGTCGCGCCCGTGCTCACAGGAACAGCGATCGCGATCCACATCGGAGGCGCGCGATGGTGGGCCGGTCTCCTCGCACTTGTGGTCGGGCTCGGCATGCAGCTCGGGGTGAATTTCGCCAACGACTATTCCGATTTCGAACGTGGCGCTGACGCGAATCGGGTCGGACCGCTGAGGGCTGCATCGTCGGGGGTGGTCGACCCGAGACAGGTGCGAGGGGCGGCCATCGGGGCTTTCACCGTGGCGGCGGCCGCGGGAGTCGCGCTCAGCCTCGCCGTCGACTGGCGCCTGCTCCTGGTCGGCGCGGCCTGCCTGCTCGCCGGTTGGCTCTACACGGGTGGACCGCGGCCGTACGGCTACCTCGGCCTCGGCGAAGTGTTCGTCTTCGTGTTCTTTGGCCTGGTGGCGACGATCGGCACGGTCTACGTCGAGACCGGTCGGATCACCGCGCTGAGCGTCTTGATGGGATGCGGGGTCGGATTTCTCGCCACTGCGGTCCTCGTCCTCAACAACCTGCGCGACATCGACACCGACGCGGCCGCTGGGAAACGGACGCTGGCCACGCGCCTCGGCCGTCAGAACACGCGAATCTTGCTTCTGGTGCTGGTGGCCGCCGCATTCGCGGTCCCGATCGTGGTCTTCATGACCAAGCTCGCGAGCGTGACAGTGATGGCGATGCATTTCGGCATCCCGATCGCGTCCATGCCGGTGCGCACCGCTTTCGCGAGCACCTCGCCTCCCGAGCTGGTGCGAGCGCTCAAGCGCATGGCCGCGGCCGAGCTCGCCTACGCGCTGCTGTTCACGCTGGGCATCTTGTTATGAGCGTTCAGAGGATCGACGCGCGGCACCCGTCTGAGGTTGCGCGTCAGGTCGAGAGGCTGGTCCGAGACGGACATCGGAGCTTCGTCGTCTGCCTTGTCGATGGCGGCGGAATGCTTGACCAGGAGCGTCTCGGCGCGGCGCGCTATGCGGCTGGGCTTCAGTCGAAGGTCGAGCTCGGCGCGGAAACGCCTGTCGCCGTCGCGGCGGCGAGGTGAGAAGCGAGCAGACGGGCGAACGCATCGGGCCGCTCCTGATGCGCCGCGTGACCGGCCCGCGGCACAATCTCGAACTTTCCGTTGGGCACCGTCGCCGCGAGCCTGCGAGCGGACGCGACATAGCCGTGGTCCTGCTGGCCGGCGACGAATGTGCAGGGAAAGGTCACGTGGCCGAGCTCGTTCCAGACCGGCTCCATCGTGCCCGCGCCCATGCCGCGCAGCGAGCACGCGAGCCCCGCGACGTGGTTCTGGAGCCGCTCCGCCCGCACCTGGGCGACGTACGAAGGACCCCGACGTTGGAGCCCGGCGAACAGGGGAAGCGCGCCCCAGTAATCGACGAACGCTTCGATCCCTTCCTTCTCTATGCGCTCCGCGAGTCCCTCGTCCCCGCGCCGGCGACCCTCGCGGGCGTCCTCCTCGAGCCCGGCGTGGGCGCCGATGGTGAGGAGCGAGAGCACTCGATCAGGGCGGCGGGCCGCGACGTGAAGCGCCAGCCGGCCACCCATCGAGTAGCCGGCGAGATGGGTCCGCTCGACTCCGAGGTCGTCCCACAGGGCCAAGAGGTCCTCCATGCAGGCGTCCATCGAGCACGGCGAACCGTGCCGCGTCTGGGTTTCGCCGTGACCACGCAGGTCCGGCACGATCCACTTCCAGCCGGCGGGCATCTTGGAGATGACCTCGCGCCAGCTGCGACCGGCCTGCGTGAAACCGTGCAGCACGGTGATTGGAGGGCCTTCGCCTTCGACAAAGTAGCTGAGCCTGACGTCCTCACGCTGCAGAATCACGAATCGATCCTATGACTGACGTCGCTCAAAGCTTCGCCGCCACCTTCGTCGACGAGCTGGCGGCGCAAGGCGTTGAGTTCGCGTGCGTGTCGCCGGGATCGCGCTCGGCTCCGGTCGCGATGGCACTCCAGAGGCATCCGCGGATCAAGGTCATCGTCCATATCGACGAGAGATGCGGCTCTTTCTTTGCGGTCGGCCTGGGCAAGTCGACGGGCAAGCCCGCGGTGGTCCTGTCGACGTCGGGCACAGCCGCGGCGGAGTTTCATCCCGCGGTCGTCGAGGCGGCGTACTCGCGCACGCCGTTGATCGTCATCACCGCGGACCGCCCGCCGGAGCTGCAGGGAGTGGGGGCCAACCAGGCGATCGACCAGCAGCATCTCTTCGGCACCGCCGTGCGGTGGTTCGTCGATCCGGGCGTCCCGGTCGAGATGCCGAACGCGGCGCGCGTGTGGCGCCGACTCGCCGCGCGTGCAGTCGCCGAAGCGGCGAGCGGCCCGGTCCACCTGAACCTTCCGTTTCGAGAGCCGCTCGTGCCGCCGCCCGGCCAGGTCCCGGTCGCCGAGGCCGCGCCTGGCCAGGCGCTGACCAACGGCCGCCTCCTTCCGAGCCAGGCCCAGCTGGCTTCGCTGGCGTCGGCGCTCCAGCGCGCGCAGCGTCCGCTGGTCGTCGTGGGTGAGATTCGGGATGGCGAACGGCTCGCTCCGGCGCTTCACCGCCTGGGCGTTCCAGTGATCGCCGAACCGACCTCGCAGCTTCGGCGGGCCGAGGCGGGCGCCGCCGTCGAGTCCTATGAGGCCCTACTGCGCGCGGGCTGGTCGCTGCAGCACGGCCCCGACCTCGTGGTCCGTCTCGGCGCAACCCCGACGTCGCGGGTGTTGAACCGATGGCTTGCCGCCGCCGCGGCGCCCACCTTCCTCATCGACCCCGACCATTCGTGGCGCGACCAGGACCACGTCGCGACCAACGTGATGGCGTGCGACCCGCAGCCGCTGCTCGAGGCGCTCCCGCCGCTCGACCGCTCGGCCTGGCGCGACCAGTGGGTCAGCGCCGGCAAGCGCGCGACGGCGGCGATCGCGGCGACGCTCGTCTCGACGCCGCTCCACGAGGGACATGTGGTCAGGGCGCTGAGCACGCGCCTGCCCGACCCCGGCCAGGTGTTCATCGGATCGAGCATGCCGATCCGCGCCGCGGACAGCTTCTGGCCGCTCGCCCGGCCGCAGCAGCGATTCTTCGGCAACCGCGGCGCGAGCGGGATCGACGGCCTGGTGTCGAGCGGGCTGGGCGTGGCGACGGGCCGCGATACGGTGCCGACAGTGTTGTTGCTCGGCGACCTGTCGCTGTATCACGACATGAACGGTCTGTGGGCACTCCAGCGCCACGGCATCAAGGC
>VBGV01000250.1 GCA_005880755.1 Chloroflexota bacterium | reverse complement strand
CGCACGTCAGCTGCGGCGGGTGACGGACTCGAAGCGGCCGAGGGACCCGCCGCCGCGGTGGGAGTCCCGGCCGAGGGGGATCCACCAGGAACGTTTTGACCCGTTGTTCCGCACGCGGCGAGAACCATGGCCGCAAGAGCTGATCCGATCGCCTCGCGGGGCAAACGCGTCACGACACCACAACGGGGGCGTCAATGAACTGTTACGGCTCTTCGCTAAAAGAGCCCCGTCAGCCAGCGCCGCAGCGGTTTCGATCCCGCCGGCTCGACATACGGGGGCACCAGCCCAGCCACGGCCTTCTCCCCCGCCTCGAGCACCTGATCCACCGTTTGACCCGCGGCCGGAACCGGGTCGCCGATCCTGACCACCAGTCGCTTGCCCAGCCACAGCTCCTTCATGCCCGACAGACCCACCGGCACGACCGGCACGTGGGCCTCGACGGCGAAATGCGCGAAGCCCTTCTTGAATGGCAGCAACTCTCC
The DNA here is from genome assembly GCA_005880755.1 of Chloroflexota bacterium. Taxonomy (GTDB): domain Bacteria; phylum Chloroflexota; class Dormibacteria; order Dormibacterales; family Dormibacteraceae; genus 40CM-4-65-16. The sequence goes on along the minus strand of VBGV01000250.1, from coordinate 3,719 downwards.
TTCCCGCGGACCGAAGTCGCCCTCCGGAAACAGCGCGATCGCGCCCCCCTGCGTCAGGCAGCGGTCGACATGACGGAACATGAGCCGGTCGCCATGCTTCGCGCGATCCACGGGCACTATGCCTCCAGTTGCGCGGACCAGCGCCCAGAGCGGACGGTTGCGCATCATCGAGGTCGGGTCGGCCAGGAAATGGATGCGGGGCTCCGCCGGAAACAGCAACAGCAAGCTGACCGCGTCCATCCACCCGAGGTGATTGGCAATGACCACGAATGCGCTGTCGGGAATCCGCTCCCGACCGCTTACATCAAATCGGAAGAGCAGATAAAAGAGAGCTCGCGCGACAGACCGCACGACTCGAAAAGTCGGTGTTGCGTGACGGCCCACAGGCAGCATGTCGGCCGCTGGAATCGCAGCGTGCGGCACATCCGCCGCCGGCCGAAACTGTGTTGCATCCCACTGATCGTCCAGGCTGATGTGCGTCGTTGCGATGAAGCCAGCTTTGTTCAGGACGCCCCCGCCGTGGTTGCGGTTGAGGTCTGACCGCCCCAGCGCCTCATTCGGGTACGCGATCCACAAACTGCCCCCAGGCTTCAACGCCTTGAGCGCTGCCGCGGCGGCCTCTTCCAACTGTGCACGGTTCGAGGCGAACAGGAGTACCAGGTCAGCAGCGCGGTCAGCGGGCTCCGCCAGTTCATCCAGGTAACCGGCGGGCGCATTCAAAACCCGGTAGCGCGCGCCAGGCTCAAGCCTCAACTTGCGAGAGAGCGCCGATTGCTGCACGGGCTCGTATTGTGCGCCGCTCGTTACACTCGAAAGGTGACGGGTCGCGTCGCAACGGTATTGGTGCTCGTCACGCTGCTACTCGTTGCGTGTACACGGAACACGCCGACCGCGACGCACACACCGACCCCTCCAAACCCAGGCAAGATCGCGTGGACCGACTGCGGTGGAGGGTTTCAGTGCGGCACCGTCGCCGTTCCCCTCGATTACTCGCACCCGGAGGGACGCACGATCAACCTTGCGCTGATCCGCAAGCCCGCAACCAGCACGGCGACGCGCATCGGTTCTGTTCTCGTCAATCCCGGTGGTCCCGGCGAATCAGGCATCGAGTTCCTGCGCAGCGACGTCAGCTCACTCGCCAATCTCAACCGGCGGTTCGACCTCGTCACGTGGGACCCGCGGGGCGTTGCCGGCAGCACGCCGGTCACTTGCGTTGATGGTCCTCAAGAGGACGACTACCTCTCGATCGACACCGTGCTCGACGATCCGCAGGAAAAGGCGGCCGCGATCCAGGCGGACAAGGATTTCGCCGCCGGATGCCAGCGCCGGAGCGGGGACCTCCTTCCTTTCATGGACACGGCCAGCACCGCAAAAGACATGGACCAGATCCGCGCGGCCGTCGGCGACAGCAAGCTGACTTACCTCGGGTTCTCATACGGGACGTTCATCGGCCAGTGGTATGCCAAGCTCTTCCCCACCCGCATTCGTGCCCTGTCGCTGGACGGCGTTCTGGATCCAACGATCTCCGCCAACGAAAGCCTTCGCGCGCAGGTGGTGGGTTTTGAGCAAAACCTGCAGGCCTTCCTCGCCGACTGCAAAGCCCGCACGAGCTGCGCATACGGTCGTGCCGGTGACCCCGCCTCCAAGCTCAATGCGGCGATGGCGCGCCTGGACACCACACCTTTGAAGGTGGGAGGCAGGCAGCTCACACGGTCGCTGGCCATGACGGGATTGCTCGTCACGCTTTACGACCAGAGCTTGTGGCGGTTCCTCGACCAGGGGCTGACTGCGTTGGACTCGGGCGACGGGCGGACCCTCTTGCTGCTGGCCGACCTCTACAACAAGCGCAAGGCAGACGGCACCTACGCCAACCTTTTCAACGGCGCGTACCAGGCAACGTACTGCCTCGACTTCCAGGTGCCGGCCGACGTCGCGGCTTACGACCAGCTGGGGCCGTCGTTTGCTAACGCGTCACCCCTGTTCGGTCCGTGGAGCCAGTACTCAAACCTGCAGTGCACCTATTGGCCCGTGAAGCCGAAGAACCCCACCGGTCCACTCCCGATCAAAGGGGCGCCGCCGATCCTGCTGGTCGGCGGTACGAATGACCCCGCGACCCCATACGCCGAGGCGCAAGCGGTGAGCCGGCTGATCGAGGGATCGATTCTGCTGACGCGCACCGGAAATGGCCACACGTCGTACGACTCCAGCCCCTGCGCGCACGCGGCCGAAGACGCGTACCTCATCGACCTGACGCTGCCGGCGGCGGGAACTGTCTGCCCTAGTTAGGCGACCGTTTCCACGGCGGGAGCCTTCGCCTTTTCGAAAGTCAGCTCCCCGTCTCTGGCATCGACCTCGACCACGTCCCCTTCGCTGAACTTGCCTCCGAGCAGCATCATCGCGAGCGGGTCCTGGACCATCCGCTGAATCGCACGCTTGAGTGGACGCGCGCCGTACACGGGGTCCCAACCGCGTTCGATGAGCAGCTTGCGTGCCGAACCCGTGACGACCAGCGTGATCTTCCGCTCGTCAAGACGCTTGTGCAGTCGCGCGAGCTGGATGTCGACGATCGCGCCCAGCTGCTCCTGCGTCAGCGACTTGAACACGATGATCTCGTCCACACGATTCAGGAACTCGGGGCGGAAGTGGTCGCGCAGCACAGCCAGTACGGCTTCGCTGATCTCGTCGAACGTTCGGTTTGACATGTCCTGGATCAGCTGGCCGCCGAGGTTGGAGGTCATGATCAGGACGGTGTTGCGGAAGTCGACCGTCCGCCCCTGGCCGTCAGTCAGCCGCCCGTCGTCGAGGATCTGGAGCAGGACGTTGAAAACGTCCGGGTGTGCCTTCTCGATCTCGTCGAACAGCACGACCGAGTAGGGCCGCCGCCTGACGGCTTCGGTCAGCTGGCCGCCTTCGTCGTATCCGACGTAGCCGGGGGGCGCGCCCAGCATGCGGGCGACGGTGTGCTTCTCCTGGTACTCGGACATGTCGAGCCGGACCAGCGCCTGCTCGTCGTCGAACAGGAACTCGGCCAGCGCCCGCGCCAGCTCGGTTTTTCCGACGCCCGTCGGACCGAGAAAGATGAACGAGCCGACTGGGCGGTTGGGGTCCGCGAGGCCTGAGCGCGACCTTCGGACGGCATTGGCAACCGCGGTCACGGCTTCGTCCTGCCCGATGACCCGCTCGTGCAGCCGAGATTCCATCTGGATGAGCTTGGCGACCTCGCCCTGCATCAACTTCGAGACCGGGATGCCAGTCCACTTGGCGACGATCTGGGCGATATCCTCCTCGCTTACCTCTTCCTTGAGCAGGGGGTGTCCCCCCTGCAGCTGGCCGAGTCGAGAGTTCGCTTCCGCGAGCTGCTTTTCGATCTCCACAGCCTTGCCATAACGCAGCTCGGCTGCCTTGGCGAAGTCGGCGGCGCGTTCCGCACGCTCCGCATCCGCCCGGACTTCCTCGAGCTTGGCCTTGAGGCTGCGGATCCTGGCGATGACCTCTTTCTCCTGGTTCCATCGCGACCGGAGCGCCGTCCGCCTCTCGGCCAGCTCCGCGAGCTGCTTCTCGATCCCGGCCAGACGCTCCTTCGACGCTCGATCGGACTCCTTCTTCAGCGCCTGCCGCTCGATCTCGAGCTGGCGGATCTGGCGTTCGAGCTCGTCGAGCTCCGCCGGCATGGAGTCGATCTCCGTGCGGAGACGGGCCGCCGCTTCGTCGATGAGGTC
>VBGV01000249.1 GCA_005880755.1 Chloroflexota bacterium | reverse complement strand
CAACCCGATCGCTCGCAGGCTCCTGAAGTTCGGAGCGCTGCTGGGGCCGAACGCGCTCATCACCGTGCGCGGCCGTAAGAGCGGCCTGCCCCGAACCACGCCGGTCGCGCTGGTTGAGCTTCAGGGAAAGCGCTGGGTGATCGGGACCTTTGGCGAAACGAACTGGGTGCGCAACCTGCGGGCCTCCGGCGAGGCGACGCTGTCCATGGGCCGGCGGCAGGAGCAGGTCAAAGCTAGCGAACTGACGACGGACGAGCGAACCGCTTTCTTTCGCAACGTGATTGGGCCTTACGTCCGCCGGCTGCGGATCGGCCCGCTGCTGCTGTCGGTCCTCGGAGCCAAGGACATCCTCGAGGATCCCGCCGGAGCGGCTGAGCGCAGGCCCGTCTTCGAGCTCGACGCCGCAGCCTGATCGCGGGCGCTAGCTCGGGATGGGCCAGCCTTCGCCAGGGATCTTCAGCACGGTCATCGGTATTCGGAAATCGAGCACCAGGTCGACGCAGTGGTCGTCGGGCACGACGATGGTGGTCGACCGCGAGTCGTCCGCAGGCTGGAGGCGGTAAGTTCCCGGGTCGAGTGGCGCGATGAAGCTTCCGTCGGCCGCCACCGCGACTGTCGCCACCACGCCTGTGCCCTCATTCTCGATCGACACGTAAGCGGGTTCCACGCCGTTGACGTCCAGCTTGCCCGCGATGCCGGTGCCCGGGAACCAGCGAATGATTTGTTGATCGTTGTGGTACCCGATCAGAACCGCGACCGTCAGAAGGACCGAAAGCGCGGCGGCGAGGATGCCCACGACGAGCAGCTTCATCGAGAAGTCCGGAGGAGTCGAGGTGCGGTCATCACAACCACTAGCGTCGCCACCAGAACCACCAGGAGGCCAATGGCCGGCAACCAGTCGAGCGGCAGCCACCTCGTCACCTGGGCTTGGGTTAGGGAGCGAGGGCCGAAGAAGTCGATGGGCCACATGACAGCGGCGAAGTGAAACGGCCCCAGGGCAACATCAGTGTTGACACCTCCTGGCCAGCGCTCCGAGTACAGGATCAGGAGCACAAACCCGATCGCCTGGAGAAGGACGGCGACGCACACGCCGTGGAGGTAGGCGCCCGCGGCGCTCAGGATCCGGTTCTCTCTAATCACGAACGCGTACGCCATGGCGGCGCCCAGCAGCAGGTCAAGGGCGACCCCGGTCCTGCTAGGCAGCTCATCGACGAGAACCTCCATCTCGCGGCCGTAGCGCTCGCGCCACCACCGGGGATACAGGCGTAGGAGGCCCTTCATCGGGGCGCCCGCCAGCGGCGAAATTTCCAAGTGGCCGCGACCGCTCCGCCGGCTGCGGTGAACACGACCGAGGCGATGGAGCCGGCGTTGTAAACCGCGACCTCGGGCCGGTACGGCGCAGCGGGAAGAGAGAGATGCAGGTAATGAAGGCCTAGCTCGATCGTCAGGTTGAGCTTCAGGACCGCGCTGAACAGCAGGATGAGCGCGACCAGCGACGCTTGCGCAACAGCAACCGCGAGCAGGCTCAAAAGCACAAGCGAGACGGCCGCGCTCAGCCTTCGCATCCTCAGGCTCGCTTCAGGCGACGCAGCCCCGTCGCGATCAAGCCCTTCATTCCGCCGATTTCGGCCTCGAGCTGCCGGAGGCCCTGCGGCGTGATCTGATATGGCCGGCGGCGGTCGTCGCTCTCCAGAGCCTCGATCATGCCCTCCGCCTCGAGGCGGCCGATCGCGCCGTAAAGCGTGCCGGGCCCGAGTCGCATGCCCGTGATCGACGCGATGTCCTCGATCATCGCGTAACCGTGCTTGGGTCCTCCAGCAAGGCTGGTGAGGATGAGAAGTGACGCATCGTCGCGAAGTCCCATATATCGCCCTCCGTTATATCGTGACGCGATATAGACGGATTGTCAAGCCAGTTCGGCGGCCGGCTGCTCCTGACACCAGGCGTACAAAGCGTCGTACACCGGCATCTGCGCTTCCAGCTTCTCGTGGTCGCGGTCACCGAAAAGACGGCGGAATCCCATCGCGATCGCGCGAAGGCCGGCCGACTCGGGCGTCTGGTCGACGTCAGCGTCGACGTCAGCGCCATGCACGACCCTCGCCATGCGGGCGAGGGCAGGTTCATCCAGTCGGTACTTGATCAGAATCGACTCGAAAGAGCACCGCCCGTCGACATGGCCGAGCTCCACCCCCTCGACGTCGAACGGCACGGCGTCCTTCTCCCGCGCGACGCGAGTGACGTCTTCTGGATCGACATAGAGGAACTCGGCCTCCTGGTCGAGAAACCGCCTGATCAGCCAGGGGCAGGCGATCCGGTCTACCGCCGCATTCTTCCGCGTCACAAACCGCATCGCTCGACCTCCTCAGCTGCTCCCCGGGCTTTCTCCGCGCGCGTGCTCCTTCAGATGCTCGGCGACGTCCCACGTCCAGAGCTCGACCACGTGACCGCCTGGATCGGTCACGTAGGCGGCGCGGCCCCGTCCGTGGCCGTAGGCGGAATGATCGTGATCGAGCACTTCGAGGCCGGCCGCGCGCAGTCGCTGGATCGCTGCCTCATAAGCCGCCGCCGGGAGCTGCATCGCGTAGTGGACGTGCACGCCGCCCCTTCCGCCGCCAAGACCGATCTGCGGCCGCCACAGCCCGATCCGTGTGCGATCTCCCGCCATCAACCAGATCGCGCCGCCCCTGCTGGACCATCGTTCGACGACCGGCAAGCCGAGCAGGCCCGAATAGAACCGCTCGCCCGCCTCGAGATCTCCCATCTCGAGCGCGATCTCGCACACCCCAGTCACAGGCAGGGTTTCAGTCACGCAGGAAATTCTGCGTTACGCGGCTCCCGGCAGCTCGACCTCGTCGACGTAGCACCACATCCAGTCCTCTCCGGGCTCGAACGACCTCACGATCGGATGTCCCGAGGTCCTGGCGTGACGCGAGGCATGGCGATTGGGCGATGAGTCGCAGCACCCAACGTGCCCACAGGTCATGCATTCGCGCAGGTGCACCCACGAGGCTCCGATCTTCAGGCAGTCCTCGCAGCCATCGGAGGACGGCGTCACTTCCTGGATCAGGTCGAGATGCGTGCATACGACGTTCTGCGTATCCATGTCGACTCAAGCATCGCACCCCGCTAGATCAGCGGCGCCGTCGCGCAGTGCTTCGTCTACTCGCGGTGACCGCGGGGTCGGTCAGATAGTGCTGGATGGTCGGGCCGATCCAGCGTGCGAGCTCTCCGCGGGATGCCGACGACAACGACTCGACTTTGATCACGTAGCGCAGCATGGCCAGCCCGACCAGCTGCGTCGCCACCAGGCCGGCCCGCAGCTGCGGATGGTCGAGCTTGATCGCCTCGGCGAGCCGGCCGAGCACCTCGCGGGTGACGAACTCGCGCATCAGGTCCGCCGCCAGCTCGCTGCTCACGACGGACCGGATGAGCCCCAGCAACGAGGCGCCTGAGGGTGAATCCCACGTCTCCAGGAAGAAGATGACCAGCCGCTCCCCCAGGCCGTCGATCCCCGGCGCGAGCAGGCGCGGGACGAATTCGGCGGGATCGACCGGGAACTCGACCGCGGCGAGGAACACGCCCTCCTTGGACCCGAAGTAGTGGGGGACCAGAGCCGGGTCGACGCCCGCGCCCGCGGCGATGCCACGAATCGTGGTGCCGTCGTAGCCCTCCTGGCCGAAACGAGAGCGGGCGGCGGCCAGGATCTTCTCCCGCGTGCCGCCCGGCCCCGGCCGGCGGCCGGTTCTTGGCATCCGAGGAGGTTAGCGAGCCACTGCCGGCATCGCGGCCGCCGTCCGGGCCCGATTCCGCACGCCCTCTGCAAGCAGCATGAGCACGACGCCGACGACGAGCCAGCCCGTCAGCAGAAGCACCGGCGCTGCCACGCCCTGGCCGTCGAAGTAGAGGGCTCCGCGGAAAGCGCTGAAGAGCTGTCCCGCCGGCATCCACGGCGAAAGCGCTCGGTAGGCGTCGGGTAGGAACTCTTGGCCGGCGGGGCCGCCGGACGAGATGAGGTTCAGCAGCACCACGATCAGGCCCGCGAGGCCAAGGCCGGGCGGACCAAGCAGTCGCGAGAAGCCCGCTGTCACCGTCCCGGTGGCCAGGCCCGTGAGCGCGACCAGTCCCGCCATCGCCGTCGCGCCGGATATGTCGTAGCCGCCCACGATCCAGGCGGCCATTCCCACGCCGGCGAGGCCCGCCACCACCGCCCAGCCGCCCTCCACGCCGAGCCATGTCGAGAGTCGCGCCGCCCGGCCGCGCACGAGGAGGATCGCGTGCACGACGAAGGTCGACACGATGGTGGCGAGCACAAGGAAGAAGAGGACGAGACCGTGCGGGTCGCCTGAGGCAAACGGATGAGTGACCTCCACCGCTAGCTGCGTGCCCTGAGCGGCGAACGCCTGCAAGAAGATCGCGGTCGTCAAGCCTGTGATCGCGTCGCCCGCCGCCCCGGCGACGATGAGCTTCGGCTGCGCGCCCAGAACCAGCACCGCGTCGACGTCCCTCGCGTCGAGCGCGGACCTCGCGTGCTCCTCGGAGTCGTAGGTCGTGAACTGGAACGCGCCGGGGGCTTTGGAGTTGAAAGCGCCGGTGATCTGGCCCGCCGCCGGGGCCGGTCCAGCCACCCCGACCGGGATGTCATGCGGTCGCGGATCCCGGATCGCCGTCCCGATCAGGCCGAGCAACGTGACCAGGACCACGAGCCCGGCGGCGATCGGCGCCGCCACCGGTTCGATTGCGGGCCTTCTGTCTGTCATCTGAGACCCTCCACCACCACGCGAGAATTCATCGCGCGGTGAATTCTACAGCTGTTGAATTGTTGAGTCAAGGTGAAATCACGAGCCGTGCGGTGCGGTTCCCTTAGAAATAGCCCTGTGAAGCGCGTTCACTACGCCTGGGTCGTCGCAGCCGTCACGTTCATCGCGCTGATGGGTGCCGCGGGTTTTCGCGCGGCTCCGAGCGTGCTCATCGTTCCGCTCCAGAACGAGTTCGGCTGGAACCGCGCGGTAATTTCCGTCGCGGTTTCGATCAACCTGATCCTGTTCGGCCTCACTGGACCGTTTGCCGCCGCGCTCATGGATCGCTTCGGCTTGCGCGCCGTGACCGTGGGCGCGTTGATCACGGTCGCCACCGGCGCGCTGCTGACGACGGTCATGAATGCGCCGTGGCAGCTCTACCTTCTGTGGGGCGTCGTGGTCGGACTCGGCACCGGATGCATGGCGTCGGTGCTGGCGGCGACCGTGGCCGGCCGCTGGTTCGTCCATCGCCGGGGCCTGGTCCTCGGCGCCCTGACTGCGGCGGGCGCGACCGGCCAGCTGATCTTCCTTCCGGGACTCGGCTGGCTTGCCCAATACCAGGGCTGGCGCTGGTCCGCGATCGCAGTCGGCATCGCGGCCCTTGCCGTGGTTCCGATCGTCGCCTTGCTGCTTCGCAATCGCCCCAGCGACCTGGGGAT
>VBGV01000248.1 GCA_005880755.1 Chloroflexota bacterium | reverse complement strand
GATCATCCAGACCTTCCTGGTGGCCGCCTGGGTGACCATCAACACCCTCCAGGTCACGGGCAAGATCCACATCGACCCGTATCCGTACATCCTGCTCAACCTGGCTTTCTCGACCCAGGCCGCATACACGGGACCGGTTCTCTTGCTTGCCGGCAACCGCCAGTCGCAAAAGGACCGTCTGACGCTGGAGCACGCGGCACACGAAGCCGACAAAGCGGATCGCCAGAACGTGCAGATACTCAGCGCGATCAAGCAGAACACCACGCTGACCGAGAAGAACACCGAGGTGACGATCACGATCCTGCAGCACGTCGAGACCCTCGTCCAGGAGCACATCGCCGAAATGGTGGGCGCCGGAAAGCGGAGGAAAACACCCCGACCGTAGACTTCGCCCGTGAGAGTCGTCCTTTTCACCGGTAAGGGTGGGGTCGGCAAGACCTCCGTGGCCGCCGCGACGGCCGTTCGCTGCGCCGCTGCCGGGTACCGAACGGTGGTCATGAGCACGGATCCCGCGCACTCGCTCGGCGATTCCTTCGACATTGAGCTGGGCACGGACGCCACGAAGGTGGGGGACAACTTATGGGCCCATGAAGTCTCGTCGCTCCATGAGATGCAGCGCCATTGGGCAAAGCTGCACGAGTACGCGGTCGAGGTCTTTTCCACCCAGGGACTGGACGAGGTCATCGCCGACGAGGTCGCCAACCCTCCCGGTATGGACGAGGTCGCATCGCTGATGTGGATCAAGCACTACGCGCAGCGAGCTGAGCACGACGTCTTGATCGTCGACTGTGCGCCGACAGGCGAAACCCTGCAGCTGCTGACTTTTCCCGACGCCGCCAAATGGTGGCTGGACAAGATCTATCCGTGGTCGCGCCGCGCGATGCGCGTGGCACGGCCGGTCCTGCAGCCGATGATGTCGATGCCACTGCCCTCGGATGAGGTCTACGCGTCGCTCAAAGACCTTCTGCTCGATCTCGACGGAATGCGCAAGATCCTGACCAATCCGGAGATCACGACGGTGCGCATCGTGTTGAACCTGGAGAAGATGGTCGTCAAAGAGGCCAAGCGTGCCTACACGTACCTCAACTTGTTCGGCTACGTGACGGACGCAGTGGTCGTCAATCGGCGGCTGCCCGCAGAGCTCCATGACGAACTATTCCAGAAATGGCAGCGCATTCATCAGCGCTACCAGCTCGAAGTCGAGCAGTCATTCGCGGGGATTCCGATCTTCAACGTGCCCCTTTTCGACCGGGAGGTTGTGGGAGAGAGGATGCTGGCCCGCATGGCCGAGGCGATCTATGGAGACGCCGATCCCACAACTCGCTTCGCGATCACGAATCCGCAGCGCATCGACAAGGACGGGCAGGACTTCGTACTCACGTTGAAGGTGCCGTTCGTCGACAAGTCAGCGGTCGATCTGAGCCGTCACAACGGCGAGCTCTATGTGACCGTCGGAAATTACCGGCGTGAGATCACACTTCCCCGCGTCCTCGCGCGACGTGATACCGCCGGTGCATCGATCGAAGACGGCGAGCTTCGCGTGCGCTTCGTGCGGCGTCCCGAGCCTGCCAAGGAGAAGAAGAGGTGACGGGTGACCGCGAGCGGCTGATCGAGCTGGTCAACGAGCTGGGCTCCCGCGTCGGCCACGTCGTGTCCGATATGGTTCCGCCGGCCGCGCAGGTCCACCTGCTCAACGCGCAGCGCGAGCTGATCACGGCGCTGATGCTCATCTACGAGAACCGGGTCGCGCCGGCGCCGGCGGCCACTCGCGGCAGGCGAGCCCGCGCCCGCCGGCGAACCACGACGCGCGACCGCAAAATTCCGATCGAGTGAATACCCCACTAAATCGAGGCTTCGCCGTGATTTCGCGGGGGCCCCGTAAGTGAGCCCACTTCTGGCGCTCGTTCTCGGGCTGCTTCTTTTGGTTCCGGCCCTCCTGGTCGCGATTCCGGTCCACGAGATGGGCCACGCCGCCGCAGCCTACTTCCTCGGCGACCGATCGGTCCGCTATTTCGGCTACTTCTCACCCGATCCCAGGCGGTTCCTCGACCCCATGGGCGGGCTGGCGGTATTCATCGCGCTGGTCGGGTGGGGCAGGCGCGTCCCGGTGCAGTCGAACCGCATCAGCACGACGGGCCAGAAGGTGCTTTTCGAGCTCGGCGGGCCGGCCGCCAACCTGCTGGTTGCGCTCATCCTCGGCTTCCTGCTCCGCGCTCTCCTCCGAGCCGGGCTGCCCATCTCCTTCGACCTCGGCCCTGGTCTCCTACTGGAGGCTCTCTACGCGATCGTCTTCCTGAACCTTTCGATCTTCGCCTTCCAGCTTCTGCCGATCCCAGGGCTCGACGGCTGGAACATCATCGAGGTGCTCTTCCGCAATCGCTACGCGCGCTTCTTCTATGACGTCAGCGTGCGGCGGCGCGAGATCTGGGCCGGTCTCGTCGTCATCTTGCTCGCATTCCAATTTCTGCAGGGAACCAACCTGCTGAACTACGTGATGGCGCCTTTTTTTGAGCCGGCGAGCCTAATCTCAGTAGGCGGATGCATCGGCTACAGAATTCCAGGATTGACCGGGCTGTTTCCCTGCCTGCTGTAGGCACGCTGCTGAACGAGCCGGCGTACGCCGAGCTCGTCACCGAGTACGGGCGGTCGCGCGTCGTCGAGGCGATCCGCGAGCAGATCGCCTCCGAGCGCAGCGGAGAAGCGGACGGCTCCCAGAGGCACGCCGCGGTCGCGTCCAAGCTGCGTGCGGCGGTCGCGCCGAATCTGCGCTGGGTCATCAACGCAACCGGGGTGATCCTGCACACCAACCTCGGCCGCGCTCCGCTGTCTCGCGCCGCGATGGAGGCGCTCGCGGTTGCCGCCGGCTACAGCAACCTCGAGCTCGACCTGGTGAAAGGCAGGCGAGGCGAGCGAGCCGCGCTTGTCGGCGGCCTCCTCACTTCGCTGTTCACTTGCGAATCGGCGCTGGTCGTGAACAACAACGCCGCCGCGGTGCTGCTCACCTTGACCGCGCTGTGCAGGGGCAAGGAGGTGATCGTCTCGCGCGGACAGCTCGTCGAGATCGGCGGCTCATTTCGCATGCCGGACGTGATGCGGCTTTCGGGCGCTCGCATGGTCGAGGTGGGAACCACGAACAGGACGAGGGCGGTCGACTACGAAGAAGCTGTCACATCCCGCACGGCGGCTCTGCTTCGCGTCCACACGTCCAACTTTCGAGTCACCGGTTTTACGGAGACCGCCTCGCTCGACCAGCTCCGGGAGGTGGCTCGGCGCCATGACCTCTTGCTCCTCGACGACCTCGGGAGCGGAGCGATGGAGCAGGTCGGCGACGAGCCCACGGTCGCGGAGTCGCTCCAGCACTCCGACGTGGTCACGTTTTCGGGCGACAAGCTCCTGGGCGGGCCGCAGGCCGGGATCGTGCTGGGTCGCGGCGAAAAGGGCGCTGACGCGGTCAAGAAGATGGCACGCCATCCACTCGCGCGTGCGGTGCGCATCGACAAGCTGACACTGGCTGCTCTCGAAGCGACGTTGAGCCAGCGACTGACGGGCCATGCGGACCAGATCCCCGTCGAGCGCATGCTCCATATGCCTGTCGCCGACGTGCGCCGCCGCGCCGCGATGTGGTCGGTGAAGCTCGCCGAGCGTGGTGTCGAAAACCGTCTGATCGAAGGCTCGTCCGCGGTCGGTGGCGGCTCGCTGCCAGAGCACGACCTCCCGACCGTGCTGCTGGCGGTCGCGGGTCCGGCCTCGCGGCTGGCGACCGCGCTGCGCCAGGGCAGTCCTCCCGTGCTAGCACGCATAGAAAAGGACGAGTGCTGCCTCGACCCGCGCACGGTGTTGAAGGGTGAAGACGAGACGCTGATCGACGCGGTCGAGACGGCGGCGGCAGCATTGCGGAAATGAGCTTCGTCGTCGGCACGGCGGGCCACATCGACCACGGCAAATCGACGCTGGTCACCGCCCTGACCGGGATCGACCCCGACCGGCTGGCCGAAGAAAAGCGTCGCGGGATGACCATCGACCTGGGTTTCGCACACATGACCTTGCCCAGCGGCCGCGAGATCGGCATCGTCGACGTGCCCGGTCACGCGCGGTTCATGCGCAACATGCTGGCCGGGGCGCAAGGTCTGGATGCCGTGCTGCTCGTGGTGGCGGCGGATGAAGGTGTGATGCCGCAAACACGCGAGCATGTCGAGATCCTCGACCTGCTGGAGGTGCGCCGGGGCCTGGTCGTGTTGACCAAGGTCGACCTTGTCGACAGCGACTGGCTCGAGCTGGTCCAGGCGGAGGTGATCGCCGCGCTCGAAGGCACCTCGCTCGAAGGCTCTGCCGTGATCCCGGTCTCGGCACCGACCGGACATGGGCTTCGCGAGCTTGCGGAAGCACTTGACGGATTGCTCGAGGGTTCCCAGCCGCGCCCTGACCTCGGCCGGCCGCGCCTTCCGATCGACCGGGTCTTCACCATCAGCGGTTTCGGCACCGTGGTCACCGGCACTCTCGTCGACGGGTCGATCAAGGTCGGCGACGAGATGCATACCATGCCCGGCGGACGCCTCGTGCGGGTGCGCGGGCTGCAGCGTCACAACCAGAAGGTCGAATCGGTCGGACCGGGCAGCCGCGTCGCGGCGAACCTCAGCGGCGTGGATAAGAACGAGCTGTCGCGAGGTGACGTGCTGGCGCACCCCGGCACGATCCAGCCGGCGCGACGGATCGACGCCACGCTGCGAGTCGTCACCTCCGCGCCCCACGCCGTCCGTCACGGCGCCGAGCTCCTGCTGCATACAGGGACCGCGGAGGTGGGGTGTCGCGTCATCGTGCTCGACGCGGACGAGATAGGACCCGGCGCTGAGGGCTGGGTGCAGCTGTACCTGGACCGCCCGATCGCGGCCGCTGTCCACGACCGGTTCGTGCTGCGGGTTCCCAGCCCGGCGATCACGATCGCCGGCGGAAGCTTCATCGACGTCGCCCCGCGCAAGCATCCACGTCATGACTCGGCGGTGCGCGAATCGCTCGTGCGCCGGGCCGCCGGCAGCGTCCTCGAGGAGGAGCTGCGCAAGTACCCGCGCGGCGTGACGGTTGGCGCCCTTCTGAAGGCCACCGTCGCACCCGAGGCCGATGTGGAACGCCTCCATGCGCGAAGGCTGGGCGATTGGATCTTCAGCGACGATGCGTGGCAATCGATCGCCGCCCGGGCGGCACGCGAGCTCGACACGTACCACGTCACGTATCCGTTACGCGCGGGGATGGCACGTGAGGAGCTGCGCAGCCGGCTCGGTGTGCCGGCTGCATCGTTCGCGGCCGTGGTGCAAGGCCTGGTCGCGGATGGCCGCGTCGTCGAACGCAACGGCTCGCTCGCCGCGCCCGCGCACAACGTGGCCATCGACACCGAAGGTGGACCCGCCGCGGAGCTGATGGCCGTGCTGCGAAAACAACCACTCGCGCCGCCCTCGCTGCCGGAGGCGATGCAGGTCAGCCACGCGGGAGAGGAGCTGGTCCGGGCGCTGGCGCAGAGCGGCGAGATCGTGCGTGTGAGCGACGACGTCGCGTTCGCGAGGGAGGCGTACGAGTCGGCGGTCGCCATGGTGAAAGAGATCGTGGCCGCTGGCGGTTCAGTCACCGTGGCCCAGTTGCGCGACCGGATGGGCGCGAGCCGGCGCCCGGTGCTGGCTTTGCTCGAGTATCTCGACGCGCAGCGCGTGACGCGCCGCGTCGGAGACGCCCGGTTACTAAGGTAAAGTTCCCCGAACCGATGCGAATCGCAGACATGCTTGCCCGAAGCAAGCCCAGCGTCTCGTTCGAGTTCATGGCCCCGCGTGACGAGAGCGAGGTCGACGTTATGGAGCGCACGGTCGCCACGCTCGCGGGGCACGCGCCGGACTGGGTCTCGGTCACCTATCGCGTGCGCACGGGCGAGAAGACCCTCGAGCTCGTCACGCGGATCAAGCGGCATTACCACATCGAGGCGATGGCGCACCTCACTTGCGCCAACACCGCCGACCGCACGCGCCA
>VBGV01000247.1 GCA_005880755.1 Chloroflexota bacterium | reverse complement strand
CGAGGACGATCCACTTCGAAGCAATACCGATGCCCAGGACGGTGCCGAGGGCGACCAAGGAAAGCATCGACGTGTTGAACGAGCGGCTCTGGATGTGGACCAGAAACAGGTAGTACGAGGCCAGGATGAAAAAGATCGGGAAGATGTCGATCATCCCGATGCGCGACTGGATGAAGAACATCCCGTCGAAACAGACCAGCGTCGCGGCGGCGAGCGCGAAGATCCTGTTCGACCACAGGCGTCTCGCGAAGAGATACATCATCGGGACGCACAGCGTTCCGAAGAGGCAGGCGGCGATGCGCCATCCGAACGTGTTGAAGCCAAGGTCGATGTAGTTGCCGTGCGCGCCCTGGAAGGTGGCCCGGTACCAACCGTATCCCCACTCCCCGGCGCCGATGATCTCTTTCGCCAGCGGGGGCTCGGGGTCGAAATAGGGACAGAAGATGCTGTGGGGATGGCACTGCGTGTTCTTGAAGTCGATGTAGGCATCGACCGGGAAGTAGACCTCGTCGAAGACCTGTCCGTTGGGCGGCGAAAGCTGGCCGTTGGCATCGGCATAGCCGCGGTTGAACGGGTAGGCCAGGCCGCACAGGGTGCCTGGATCACCCTGCGGGTTGACCGGCGTGCTCTTCACGCAATCGGTGATCCAGGGCCCCTGGAATGGATGGACGAAGAAATCAGGAAGGATCGGGCTGAAGAAGCGGAGCACGAAGGCGACCGCCGTGAGGCCGAGGAGGGCGAAGAGATCGACTCGGTCGAAGTAAGAGCGCGGCGCTCTCAACGGCGACGCTTGCGTCGTCTCGCTCCGCCCTGGTTCTGTCCGAGGCGCTCGGGCAGATGAGAGTTGACCTCCCATACGACCGCGTCGGCGTCCGGGACAGGAACCGCGATCGTGTCCTCGTTCATCAGCCGCGCCCTGAACAACCCGAGGCGCTTTTTGATCGCGGCGAGCTCAGTCTCATCACCGCGGACTTTGATGAAGACCGCAGGTTTGTCGATGTGCTGCTTCATGATCGGCGCGATCATCCGGCTGCGCTTTTCCTGGAAGTGCTGCCGGAGCGGCAGCGCCTTCACCGACTTGATCGAGTCGTAGTCGATCACGACGCTGTTGAACATGTTGGAGATCTTCACGCCCTCGTCCCGGACCTGAAGGTGGCTCCGCCGGCGGTATAGAAGGATGGCTCCGCCCAGCAAGAGTCCGGTCGGGATGTAGACGAGCCACACTGCGAACGCAGGCGAGAACAGCTGGCGCTGGTAGATCGCGACGCCGGTCGCGACCACACCCGCGAGCAACAGCAACCCCGCGAAAAATCGCTGCTGCATCCACAGGTGGTGCGCGTAGAGGTTCTGGTGGCGGGAGGGGCGGGACGGTGCTGCGGTGCTCAAGGGGGACTACTGATTATCGGGGAGGGCCCAAGCTCGGCTGCGTTCCACGGCCTGCCGCCAGCGCGCCTGGAGGCCGTCCGCCTGGTCGCGGGACATCATGGGCTCGAACTCGCGATCGAGCTTCCAGAGGTTCGCAAGGTCGGCCTCGTTCCAGACGCCCGCGCCGAGTCCGGCCAGGAACGCGGCGCCCAGGGCTGTGGTCTCGGTGTGGCGCGGCCGGCGGACGGGGATGCCGAGCAGGTCCGCCTGGAGCTGGCAGAGCACGTCCATCACCGCCGCGCCGCCGTCCACCCGCAATTCGGTGAGCGGCCTGCCGGTGTCGCTCTGCATCGCCTCCACCACGTCGCGCGTCTGGAAGGCCATTGCCTCGACCGCGGCGCGGACCAGGTGCGCACGCGTGGTTCCTCGCGTCAGGCCGACGATCGTGCCGCGGGCGTAGGGATCCCAGTGCGGCGCGCCTAGACCGACAAAGGCGGGCACCAGGAAGACACCGGCCGCATCCGGCACGGACGCGGCGAGCGGGCCGGCCTCGCCTGCGCTGCCGATGATGCCGAGACCGTCGCGCAGCCACTGCAGAGCGGCGCCGGTGACGAAGATGGCGCCTTCCAGCGCGTAGCTCAGGGCGCCGTCGCGCCTCCAGGCAACCGTGGTCAGCATGCCGGAACTCGAAGCTACACGACGCGTCCCGGTCTGCATCAACACGAACGAGCCGGTGCCGTACGTGTTCTTGGCCATCCCGTCGGCCGTGCAGGCCTGGCCGAACAACGCAGCTTGCTGGTCGCCTGCGATCCCTGTGATCGGCGCGGCGATCTCGCCGAGTGATCTCGAGATCGGACCGCTGGAGTCGACCACGCGGGGCAGGTTGGCGAGCGAGACACGAAAGAGTTCGGCCATCTCTTCGCTCCACACCCCGCGTTCGATGTCGAAGAGCAGCGTGCGCGATGCGTTGGAGGCGTCGGTGACGTGATCGCGTCCCCCGGCGAGCTTGGCGACCAACCACGAGTCGACAGTGCCGACCGCCGCGTCTTTAGCTCCGTCGACGTGCTCGAGCGCCCAAGCAAGTTTGGTGGCCGTGAAGTACGGATCGAGCACGAGTCCGGTGATCTCTCGGACCCGCGCCTCATGGCCAGCCTCGCGCAGCCTCGCGCATTGGTCGGCCGTGCGGCGATCCTGCCAGACGATTGCGGGTGCGACCGGCTGCAGAGTCCGGCGGTCCCAGAGCACGAGCGTCTCGCGCTGGTTGGTGATGCCGATCGCGCGCACGTCGCCTGGGCTTGCCCCGGCGGCCTCTAGCGCGCGCTGCGCGCTGACGCGCACGGCGGACCAGATCTCGTTGGGATCGTGCTCGACCCAACCTGGACGTGGATAGTGCTGGGTGATCTCCTCGTAGCCCTTGCCTTGAATCTCACCGTCCAGACCAACAGCAATTGCGGTCGCGCCGGTCGTGCCCTCGTCGAGGCTTAAGACGACTTCGCTGATGTTTCCGGCTTCCAGGTGCGGTTCAGGCTTCCGGTCGAGTAACCCTCGAGGTCCGCCGACACGAATTTGTAGCCCGCTTCGCGCACGACCGCAGTCACGCGCTCGCGCTCCGCGATCAGCCGCGGAATTTCGGCCGCGTCGACTTCGATCCGGGCCACGTCATCGTGATGCCGCACGCGCACCTGGTGGAAGCCCAGGGACTTCAATGCAGCTTCGGCGGATTCGATCTGGCGCAACGCCGCCACGGTGACGATCGTGCCATGGGGGATGCGCGACGAGAGGCACGCGAACGACGGCTTGTTCCAGTTGGCAAGACCCAAGGTCCGTGCGGCGGCGCGGATCTCGGACTTGGGCATGCCGGCTTCGAGCAGCGGGAAGCGGACGCCGCGGCGGACGGCCGAGGCGTGGCCTGGCCGGTGATCACCCGCATCGTCGGCGGTCGCCCCGTACGCAAGGTGCGCCAGCCCGAGCTCCTGCTGCACGGGCGTCAGCGTGTCGAAGAGCTCCTCTTTGCAGTGAAAGCAGCGGTCAGGGTTGTTGCGGGCGTAGGCCTCGAGCTCGACTTCGCTCGTGTTCACCTCGACCAGACGCGCGCCGAGCGTGCGCGCAAGTAACCGCGCTTCTTCCTGTTCTGACTCCGGATAAGCGGGCGAGCTCGCGAGCACCGCCACCGCGCCCCCGCCCAGTTCGTCCATCGCAAGCTTCAACAAGAGGGTCGAGTCGACGCCGCCCGAGTACGCGACGAGCACCGAACCAAGCTCGCGCACGATCTCGCGCGCGGTTTTCAAGCGGGTCGCGTCGAACGCATCGAGCTGGATCACTCCAGCACGAGATTAGCTGGCGCGGGCCTCGGAGGGCTCCATCGCCGGAGTGCCGCACCACGCCTCGTAGTCGATCAACGAATCGACCGTGGGGTTTTCGCCGCACAGAGGGCAGGCCTTGTTTTGGCGCAGCTTGAGCTCGCGGAAGCTCATGTCCTCGCCTTCGAAGAGAAGGTAGCGCCCGACCATCGGCCGGCCGATATGGAGGAGGTACTTGATCGTTTCGAAGGCCATCATGCTGCCGATGATTCCGGGCAGCACGCCGAAGACGCCGGCCTCGGCGCAGCTCTGCACGCTGCCGGGCGGCGGTGGCTCGGGAAAAAGGCAGCGATAACAGCCAGTGCCTTTGGCGGAATCGAACAGCGCCAGCCGACCCTCGAAACGGAAGATGCTCCCGTGCACCAGCGGCTTGGCCAGGAAGTGCGCGGCGTCGTTGGCGAGGTACCGCGTCGGAAAGTTATCCGTCCCGTCGACGATCACGTCGTAAGGCGCGAAGATGCGCAGGGCGGTCTCCGAGTTGAGGTGCTCGTTGATCGCGACGACCTCGACGTCGGGGTTCAGGCTGCGTAGGGTCTCGGCCGCCGACTCGACCTTGGGCCGGCCGATGTCGTCGTGGCCGTGCAGCAGCT
>VBGV01000188.1 GCA_005880755.1 Chloroflexota bacterium | reverse complement strand
TCGAGTCGACGTCCGCCACCGAATGCCAGGTCGCGGCCTGCTTCTCCCATCCCGGCGGCCTGACGCCGAACTTCTTGGCCAGGATCGCGACCAGGATCTTCGTCTTCATGTCACCGAAGCCCGGTAGCTTCTTGATCCGCGCGGCCAGCTCGGCCCCATCCTTGGCGTCCCTCCAGACGGATCCCGCGTCGCCGCCGTAATCCGCGACCAGTGCAGCGCACATCGCCTGGACCCGGCGGGCCATCGAGCCGGGAAAGCGATGCAGCGCCGGCCGCTCGCGAAACACCTTGTCCAGCCCCTCCGGGTCCATGCTCGCGATCTGGCGGGCGTCCAGGTGGCCGAGCCGCTGCTTGAGCTCGTATGGACCGCCGAAGGCCTTCTCCATCTTCACCTGCTGATCGAGGACCATCCCTATGAGGAGGGCCAGGGGGTCGGTCTCGAGTAGCTTGTTGGCGGCCGGATCCTGGGTCCAGACGATGGGCACGCCCAAACTTTAGGCCACGGAAGAAAGCGACCGGGGGGTGTAGCTTCGCCCGTTATACCTGACGTGCCGGCTTTGGCCGACCTGGACCCGGAGGCTTATGAGCCAGGCTCCAGGGAGGACTTCGACCGCCTTTACCGGACCGCCTATCCGCGTGTCTACCGCACGCTCGCGGCGATCCTGGGCGACCCTCAGGCGGCTGAAGACTGCGTCCAGGACGCCTTCGTGCAGGCGTTTCAGGCCTGGAAACGCTGGCGGCCAGACGCCCCGGCGGAAGCCTGGGTGCACAGGATCGCCGTCAACCGCGCCATCTCCTATCGACGCAGCGCCAAGCTGCGCCAGGTCGGTGAGGTCGTGCGGCGGCTCGGCCGGCCCGTGCATCCGGCGGACCCGGCGGAACTTGCAACGCGCGGTGACCTCCTGTCCGCGCTGCGCTCCCTCCCGCCGAAGCTCGCCGCCGCCATCGTCCTGCGCCACTACCACGGCTACAACAACCGGGAGATCGCCGCCGCGCTGGGTGTGTCCGAGCGGACCGTGGGCACGCGTTTGCGTCAGGCCGGCGAGAGATTGCGCGCGGTACTCAAACCGTCCTTCTCACTTGACTCCGCTCCAGCGTTTCCTTCAGACCAACGTGAGCTCTATGCCGAAGACTGACGACGACGCACTCGGGCCGGCTCTGGAGCGGCGTCTGCGCCGTGAGCTCAACCGGGTCCAGCCGCGGTTCTCGTCCCCGCGCTACGCGTCAGCGGCGCATCCGAGAGTTCGCATGTGGCGCCTGGCGCCTGTGATGTTGGGGGTCAGTCTCGTCAGCATCCTCGCCCTCAGCGGGTTCGTGGCCACGGGAAGCGCCAACCCCGTCGTGTGGACCCAGCGCGTGGTAACGGTGATCGAGTCGAACCCCCCACCGACGTCGGAGCCGAGCCCCGCCCAGCCCAAGGCAGCCCCTCCGGCAGGCGCGGCGCACACCCCCGAGCATCAGGCGCCCGCCACATCCGAGCCTCGCGAAGGTTCGGAGACGCCGGAGCCCGGACGGACTCCCGAGCCGACGGAATCGCCCGAGCCGTCGGACAGCCACTCGGGTTCGGGTGGTACAGGCGATTCATCTCACGACCTACCGATGCCGACCGAGCGCTGAAACATGGACTTCCGACTTGGGGAGCGTCCGGCGTTTCTAGTCGCATGAAAAGACCAGTCGTACTCATCGTGGGAGCCGCGGCGGGAGCCTTTCTGCTGGCGGGGGTTGGCGCTTCGGCGCATTCAGGACTCTCGCTCGCGAGGTTCATAGGTGTGCAGTCGAGCACGTTTGGCGACGAGGCCACGGGCGCACGCACCGAGCCGGCTGACACTCCCGAGGCAATCGAAAAGCCGGAGGCGCCGCCAACCGCGGAGCCGGTCGAGCCGGCAGAAGTAGACACCGATACTGACAACGAAACTGACGAAAACAACGACGTCGAGACGGATGACGACAACGGCGCAGCGGCGGCGGCCGCCACGACCAAGCAAGAATCTGGTGATCACGAGACAGGCGACCACCAGGGCGACAGCAAGGAATCAGGCGACTAGCAACTACCCTTCCTCGGAAAAGGGCCGGGTATGTGTCCGGCCCTTTTTCATGCCAGGCGTTCTAAATACATGAGCAAGCTGCAGCAGCTCATGCTCGGTGCTCTCGCCACCGCGCTGATCGCGGTCGGGGTCGCCGCCCAGACCGGCACCGTTCAGCCGCCTCGGGATCGGCCATCGGCTCCCCACGCATTCACTCCGACCCAAGGGCCAACCGCGGACCCATCGCCGATCGAGACCCCGCCACCATCCCCGGTGGCAGAGGCGGCGCCGGAACCGGCGCTCCCGGCGACGCAGTCAGGCGCCAACAAACACAAGAAGCACTAGGGCCGGCGCCGCTGCACGAACTCAAACCCAAAGCGTCCCTTGACGCAGAGGTGTCCCGCGGTGACGCTGTGGTCGAGTGGTGACGTGACCTTCACGATCGAGTTGTCTTGCACGTGCAGCTCGAGCATGCAGCCGACGCCGCAGTAAGGACACACCGTCTCCGTCACGTTTTGCCGTGATTCGTCCCACGTGCCGGCGGCGCGCATGTCGTGCTCGCTCTTGAACATCAGCGCGCCGGTGGGACACACGCCGATGCAGTTGCCGCAGTACACGCACGCCGAATCCGGCAGGCCGACCTCGAACTCGGTCGAGATGTGCGCATCGAAACCACGACCGGCGACGCCGATCGCGAATGTGTTCTGCGCGTCGACGCCGCACGCCTCAACGCACTTGTAGCAGAGGATGCAGCGCGAGTAGTCGCGGACGTAAAGATCGTTGTCGATCTTGACCGGCTGCGCCACAGTGGCGGCATTGGAGCCAAACCGCGACGGGGTCGCGCCGTAGCGAGCCATCCAGCCGTGTACCTGCGGCGACGTGAGTGACATGTCGACGGACGACGCGAGGAGCTCCAGGACCAGGCGCCTGCTGTGCTGCACCCGCTCCGAATCGGTCGCGATCTTCATCCCCGCCTCGACCTTGCGCGAGCACGCGGGGACGAGCACCCTCGAGCCCTCCAGCTCCACCACGCAGACACGGCAGACGTTGACCGGCGTGAGGTTTTCG
>VBGV01000187.1 GCA_005880755.1 Chloroflexota bacterium | reverse complement strand
CCCTTTGCTCCACCGCAGCTTCTGACGCGGAGCGAAGGATGGCCCCGCTTTTGGCGTCGCGGGTGATGCTGTAGCCGCGGGTCAGCACCGACTCGGGACTCAGCGCGACGAGTCGCTGGTGCTGGCTCTCGAGCCTTCGTGCCTGGTCGGCGAACCGATTTGCCAGCGCGCGCTCGATCCGCTCCTCGCCGCGGGTGGCGTTCAACCTGGCCTGGCTCATCTGCAACCTCAACGTGAGCGCGCTGTGCAGCCGCCGCCGCTGCTCGCGCAGCGCCTGCTCGCGGCGCTCGATCTGGTGCACGGGGCTGAGCTTCGCGAGGTCGGCCTGGGCACGAGCGAGTCGCTCGGTTGGCCGCTGGATGAGTGTCGAGAGCCAACGCAGCAGTCGCATGCGAAGCGACCTCAACCGGTCGTCCTCCTGGCCGAACCGCTGCACGATTTCGCGGTCGAGGCGCCGCCGCCGCTCGCGCAGGGATATCAGCAGGTCGGCTTTCTTGGGCACGACGCGGGCTCCCGCTTCGGTCGGCGTGCGGCACTCGGCATCGCCGACCAGGTCGGCGACGGTTCGGTCGGACGTGTGGCCGAGGGCCGTCACGACCGGCAGCCGAGAGTCGAGGATCGCGCGCGCAACCAGCTCGGTGTTGAACGCGTACATCTCTTCGAAGCTGCCCCCGCCTCGCGCCAGGACGATCACGTCCGCGCGCTTCTCGTCGTTGCAGCGGCGAAGTGCGCGCGCGACGCTCATCGCGGCGCCCGCGCCCTGGACCTGCACCGGATAGACGACGATGCCCATGTTGGGATAGCGGTCCCAGATCGTCTCCTGCAGGTCGTTGATAACCGCGCCCGTTGGCGACGTGAGGAGCGCGATGTTGTGAGGCAGAAACGGGAGGCGGCGCTTGCGCGCGGGGTCGAAGGCACCCTCCAGCTCGAGGCGTCGCTTCAGCTCCTCCAGCCGCGCCCGCAGCTTGCCGACGTCGTCGAACTCGACCTGGTCGACGATGAAGGACAGCTTGCCGGTCTTGCCGAAGAAGTCGACGCGGCCCCGGAAGATGAAGACCTGCCCGTCCTCGGGCAGCGTGGTGACGCGCCGCGAGTCGTCCGCGAACAGCACGGCGTCGAGCCGGCTGACGCCGTCCTGGATCGAGAAGTTGTAGTGCCCGGCCGTGCCGCGCTTCATGCCGCTCACCTCGCCCTTGACAAGAAGCGCGGTCAGGGGACGCAGCGCGCGCCGGATCTCGTTGGCGAGCTCGGTGACGGTGAACGGTCGCTGGGCTTCCTCTGGCTTGAGCACCGGGTCTAGCTTAGTAGTCCCTCCGGCGGGCTTCGCCAGAGGCGTTTTTCGCCATTCGGGCACGAATAGTCGACTCCGAAGCGATTGATTGCGCCATTAGGGCCCACATGGTCGGGTTGCCAGGTCTGGTGGTCAGCCCCCGATCTGGGACATGCTCTTCGCCGGTTTGATGAATCCGGGCTGGTTGATCAGGTGACCTTCCTCTTTGCGCCAGATCGCGGCTTCGATCACGCCGCCGAGGTGATCGTCCGACACGCCTGATCGCATCAGGTC
Organism: Chloroflexota bacterium; assembly: GCA_005880755.1. Lineage (GTDB taxonomy): Bacteria > Chloroflexota > Dormibacteria > Dormibacterales > Dormibacteraceae > 40CM-4-65-16. The sequence continues at coordinate 2,459 of VBGV01000187.1, read as the reverse complement.
GCGCAGCGGGGTCTCGTGCAAGGAGAAGAGGCAGGTGCGCAGGCCTCCTTCTGCCGTCAGGCGGACGCGGTTGCACGTCGTGCAGAAGGCCTGGCTGACCGAGGAGATGAACCCGACCCCGCCCGGTGCACCGTCGACGAACCGGAAGCGTGTCGCGGGGCCGGGCCTGGTGTCCACGACCGGCTCCAGCGGGAAGAGGTCTTCGATCTGCTCCTGGATGCGGCGGCTGGGCACGACCTGTCCGTTGGTCCAGATGTTGTCGCCGTCGAGCGGCATGAACTCGATGAACCGGACCTCGTATCCCTCGCTGCGCGCAAGACGCGCGAAGTCGACCACCTCATCGTCGTTGTGGCCTTTCATGACGACCATGTTCAATTTGATCGGCCACAGGCCGGCCTCCCGCGCCGCCGTGATGCCATCCATGACACGGTCGAACGCGTCGCTGCGCGCCATGTCCTTGAAGGTGTCCATGCGCAGCGTGTCCAGCGAGATGTTGATTCGCTTGAGCCCCGCGTCTTTCAGCGCCGGCGCCTTCTGCCGCAGCAGCACGCCGTTCGTCGTCATCGTGATGTCGAGGGTGGGGTCGATCGCGTTGATCATCCCGATGAGCTCTTCGAGCTTCACGCGCACGAGCGGCTCGCCGCCTGTGATGCGGATGGTGCGCACGCCGTATCGCTCGACGAAGATCCGCGCCAGGCGCACGATCTCCTCGAACCGCAGGATGTCCTCGCGCGCGAGCCACTTCAGGCCTTCGGCGGGCATGCAGTAGATGCAGCGGAAGTTGCAGCGGTCGGTGACCGATATCCGCAAGTCGTCCGCCACCCTGCCATAGGAGTCGATCAGCTTCGAATTCGGCATTTAGCCGATGATAGCCCCGATGGGATACGAGCACATTCTGGTCGAGATCGAGCCTCCGATCGCGACCGTGACGCTCAACCGACCCAAGGTTTTGAACGCCCTCAGCCCGGCGGTGATCGGCGAGGTGAGCGCCGCTCTGTCGGAGCTCGAGGCTGACGAAAGCGTGCGGGCCGCGGTGCTCACGGGCGGTCCCAAGGTCTTCGCCGCCGGGGCGGACATCCAGGACATGGCGGACCAGGGTGCGGTCGACCAGCTCCTTCGCGACCAGACGGGCCGCTGGGCGCCTCTCGCCGGCTTCAAGAAGCCATTGATCGCCGCGGTCAACGGCTACGCGCTGGGCGGCGGCTGCGAGGTCGCGTTGATGTGCGACCTGATCGTCGCCGGCGACACCGCGCGCCTCGGCCAACCGGAGGTCAACCTGGGCATCATCCCGGGCGCGGGCGGGACCCAGCGCTGGCCGCGCTCCGCCGGCAAGCACGTCGCCATGGAGGTCATGTTGACGGGCGCCCCGGTGAGCGCCCAGCGCGCCTACGAGCTCGGCATCGTCAACAAGGTCGTGCCGGCCGAGATGACGATCGAGGTCGCGAAGCGCATCGCCCGGGAGATCGCCGCCAAGCCTCCGCTTGCGGTTCGCCTGGCCAAGGAGGCGGTGCTCAAGGCTTTCGAGGCGCCGCTGTCGGAAGGCCTGGCCGTGGAACGCAAGAGCTTCTATTTCCTGTTTGCGACCGAAGACCAGAAGGAAGGCATGCACGCGTTCCTGGAGAAACGAAAAGGCGTGTTCAAAGGACGGTGAGCGATGGCGACTGAAGTCGAACAGCATGTCGATCTAAGGAGTCACGGCGGCGTCGCGGTGATTCGTTTCAACCGGCCGGAGAAGATGAACGCGATCGGCGCTCTTACCCGAACGCAGCTGGCCGAAGCGATCAAGCAGGCCGAGCGTGACGACGCGGTGCGCGTCGTCGTGCTCACAGGGTCGGGCCGCGCCTTTTGCTCGGGTGCCGATGTGACGGAGATGGCACCGGGCGCGGGGATGCGAACGCCGCAGGACGTTGGCAACGTGCTGCGCAACGAGTACATGCCGATGCTGATGCGCCTTCGCACGATGCCAAAGCCCGTGATTGCCGCGATGAACGGCCCCGCGGTCGGCATCGGCGCGAGCTTCGCACTGGCGTGCGATATCAGGATCGCGACCCCTGAGGCGTACATCCTCGAGGCGTTCATCAACATCGGGCTGGCTCCCGACGGCGGCGTGACCTGGCTGCTGCCCCGACTTGCAGGCACCGGGATCGCTTACGAGATGTTCTTCACCGGCAAGCCTCTGCAGGCGGTCGATGCGCACCGGCTCGGCGTGATCAACCGGATCGTCCCCGCTGAGCGATTGGAGGAAGAGGTGCGCGACCTGGCCAACCAGCTCGCATCGCAGCCACGCCAGGCGGTGGCCGGCGCGAAGCGGGCTGTGCTCCACGCGCTCACGTCGACCTACGAGGAGGCGATGGAGTTCGAGTCGTACCTGCAGGAGGCGCAGGCCGCCAGTCCGGAGTTTGCCGAGGGCGTGCAGAACTTTCTCGCCAGGCGCGCTGCCAAGAAGTAGGCACATGCCG
>VBGV01000186.1 GCA_005880755.1 Chloroflexota bacterium | reverse complement strand
CGAAGAGATCGTCCCTGTGCAAGCAATCGCAGACGACGAAGGCCCGCGGCCCGACACGTCGCTGGAAGCGCTCGCCAAGCTGAAGCCTGCTTTCGCGGAAAACGGATCGGTGACCGCCGGCAACGCATCGCCCCTGAACGACGGCGCGACAGCACTGGTGTTGATGTCGGATACGAAGGCGAAGCAGCGAGGACTGAAGCCGCTCGCGCGGCTCGTGTCCGCGGCACCGGCCGGAGTGCATCCCGACTACATGGGGATCGGCCCCGTGCCA
>VBGV01000185.1 GCA_005880755.1 Chloroflexota bacterium | reverse complement strand
GGCTGAGCGCGATCCCGAGGCAGTGCGGTCGATGTTCGACCGAATCGCCCGCCGCTACGACCTGGTGAACACAGTTCTTTCCGCGGGCACCGACGCCGGCTGGCGCCGGCACGCGGCTCGTGAGACGCGTCTCGGGCCAGGCGGATCGGCGTTGGACGTCGCGTGCGGCTCGGGGAAGCTGACCGCGGAACTCTCCAAAATCGCCGCGCCCAAGGGCCGGGTCGTC
>VBGV01000184.1 GCA_005880755.1 Chloroflexota bacterium | reverse complement strand
CGCAGCGGGTTGGTCAGCCCTGTCGAGGTCTCGTTGTGGGTCAGAAGCACGACGTGCGCCTTGGGATGTCGCTGCAGGACCTGGGCCAGGTCGTCCGGGTCCACCGCCTGTCCCCACTCGAACTCGAGCCGCACGACGTCGGCCCCGTATGCGGCGGCCAGTGCAGCGAAGCGTTCGCCGAAGTTCCCGCACAGGGCGGCGACCACCTGGTCGCCGGGCGAGACCAGGTTGGCGACGGCCGACTCCAGGCCTCCGGTGCCTGAGCTGGTGAGCAGCAGGAGATCGTTCTTGGTCTTGAAGACACGCTTGGCGCCGGCCGTGATTTCGGCCAGGATCGCCGCGAACCCCGGGCCGCGGTGGTCGATCATGGGCCGGTTCATGCTCCGGACGACGCGCTCAGGGAGCGGCGTCGGCCCGGGGATTCGCAACTGCGTGTGGAAGGTCATGCCCTAGTGCTGCTCCGTCGTGTACGGGAGGAGGGCGATGGCGCGGGCGCGCTCGAGCGCGGTGGTCAGCGGGCGCTGGTGGCGCGCACACGTGCCGGTGACGCGCCGGGGCAGGATCTTGCCGCGGTCGCTGACGAACCGCCGAAGCCTCGAGATCTCCTTGTAGTCGATGTAGTCGATCTTCTCGACGCAGAACGCGCAGACCTTGCGGTGCTGGCGCTTCGGCCCCCTCGGGCCGCCGCCGGAACCGGATGAGGTCTGTTCGCGTGCGGGTGGACGGCTGACTGCCATTGGTATCTCCTAGAAGGGAATTTCGTCCGGGTCGACGTCGCGAGGCGCGTCGTCCGGGGCTGGAATTTCATCTGTCTGCGCGGGGCGGCGGGCCGTGCCGTCCGCGGGCGGCGTTCCGCCGCCGCGGCTGTCGAGAAACTGCACGTCGTTGGCGATGATCTCGGTGGTGCGGCGCTTCTGCCCGTCCTGGCCTTCCCAGGAGCGAGTCTGGATGCGACCTTCGACGAAAACCAGTGCGCCCTTGCGCGTGTATTGGGCGACGACCTCGGCCAGGTTTCGCTTGCCGGCGTTGTAGGCGACGATGTTGTGGTAGTCGGTGAACTCCTTGCGTTCGCCCTCGGGCCCGCTCGACCACCGATTGGTGGCGATGCTGAAGTTGGTGACCGCGGTGCCGCTTGGCGTGTAGCGCATCTCCGGATCCTTGGTGAGCCGTCCGATGAGCAGCGCCTTGTTCAAGTTCGACATTTATGTGTCCTCCTCCCGAACCGCCTCGCGCACCCGCCCCACCACCGCCTCCGGCTCCGAAGCAATCGGTTCCAGCACGACCTCCGCCGGGGGTGGAGTGACGGCGGTCGCGACGACTTTCTCGGGCTTGCGCACGACCAGGTGGCGCAAGACCTCCTCAGTGATCTTGAGCCCGGCTTCGAGCTCGGGCACGCGGGTCGGGTCGAGCTGGAAGTCCTGGAGGACGTACGCGCCCTCTTTCTGGTGCTTGACCTCGTAGGCAAGCTTGCGCTTGCCCCAGAGATTGGTGCGCTCGATGGTGCCGCCAGACCGCTCGATCAGCGTGTTGACCCGCTTGACGGCGTCCTGGACCTTGTCGTCGTCAAGGTCGGCACGGACGATGTAAAGAACTTCGTAATCCCGCAACGGGGAACCTCCTTCCTATGGGTGGAGGCCCCGGCAAACGGAGGCAACGCCGCCGGCCGAGGCCAGAAAGGTCAGGCCGGTATTCTACCAACAGCTTTGAGTAGCAAATCCCGAGCGAAGGCTGCCGCGGGCTCCGGCAAAGGTAAGGCAGGTCGCCGGCAGCCGGTCCGGCCCAAAAGCGGCAGCGGCGTACCGCTCCTGCCCATCGTGGTGGGGAGCATCCTGGGCGTGCTGGCGATCGCGCTGATCGGGCTCATCGTCTACTACGAACGACCGCAGCCCGGACCGGCCGCAGTCGCCGGCGTTCCGTGCGACCGCCTCGAGCACTCCCAGGTGCACTACCACGCCGCGCTGCAGATCGTCTACAACGGCAACGTCGTCAATCTGCCGGACGACGCCGGCATCCAGCGCGACTCCACCGGGACCAACGTCACCTGTTACTACTGGCTGCACGTCCACGCCGCGAACAAGAACGTGATCCACATCGAGTCCCCTGCCAGCGACACGTTCACCGTCGGGCAGTTCTTCGACGTGATGAACTCATGGAGCCAGGCCAACGGGAAGCCCGCGCAAAAGCTGGACGCCTCTCACGTGTCGACCTTCACCATCGGTGCGGACCAGAAGGTCGTCACCTACGTCGACCTCGGCGACGGCAAGGGACCGCAACTCCACGAAGGGGATCCGCGCGCGATCCAGCTGAAGTCCCATGAGGTGGTCACGATCGAGATCACGCCTCCGGACGTGAAACCGCCTCCGGCTTTCGACTGGAACTCGGCGGCGAACTCGGGGCTTTAGAGGCGCTCTACGGCGCGGCCTCCAGGAGGACCCTGGCCGCCCGGTAGTGCTCGAGCTCGTCATGGCTTTGGCCGGCACGCTGGGCACGGTCGGCGAGCTGCAGGTGGACTTTGACGGCGTCCCCCTGGTAGCGGAACTGCCGGCCTTGCTCGATCGCCTTCAACCGCTCGAGACGGTGGCGATCGTTGTGGAGCTCCATCTCCTGCTGTTCGTGGGCGAGGATGGCGTCTGCCTGGTCCTTGCGTCCGAGCGCGATCAGAGCCTGCGCCTGACAGATCCGCGCGTCGCAACCTGTCGGCCAGTCGTACGTGTCAAGCGCCGGCTTGAGCGCGAGGAGTGCCCGGCGCGGCTCCCCCTGCAGGAGCAGGACCCGGCCTTTTTCGACCGCCAGCTCACGGTCGACCCCGGCCTCGTGGCCTTCGAGCAGGTACTCGACCTCCGTCCCCAGGCGCTCGGCGATCACACGGAGCAGGCGAATCGACGGACGCGTCTTGCCCATCTCCACCTGGTTCAGGAAGGCGCGGCTGAAGTCGTCGCGCACGACCTTGGCGAGGCTCATGCCGCGGTCCTGGCGGATCCGCCTGATCCGCTGACCCAGCGTCTCGGTCTCCTCGATCGGCCTGGTGTCCTCGTCCATGTAAAGGGCCAGTTTACAGGTAGTCGTGAGGGTCGAGGCTGCGGGTGAGGGTTGTGAAGTTCTGGAATCCCTGCCTCGTCACCATGCCGGTGTCCTCGACCCGAACCCCACCCAGCCCGACCAGGTAGAGACCCGGCTCGACGGTGACCACGTCACCCTCCGCCAGGGGATCGTCGGCCGTGTCCCGGAGGGACGGTTCTTCGTGCACATCAAGCCCGACGCCATGGCCAGTGCTGTGGTTCATCTTGGCGACGCCGTCCGGGCCTTCGTAACCCGTCGTCCTGGTGCCGAAGCCGCGGTCGATCAAGACCTGGCACACGTTGAGGTGGGGCTCTTTGCCGGGCACGCCGGGGGCGATCGATTCGATGCCCGCATCCAGCGCCTGCACCACCGCCGCGTGCATCCGCCTGACCTCGTCGCTGATCTCCCCGACCACCACAGTGCGCGTGAGGTCGCCGTTGTAGTGCGTGCGTCGGCTGGTCGGGAAGATGTCGATGATCACCGGCTCGTTGGCCTTGATCGGCCCCTCGCCGCGGTAATGCGGCAGTGCGCATTCCGGCGACCCGGCGACGATCATGCTCGGACAGGTGAAGCCTTTTTCGCCCAGCGTGAGCTGAGCGCGCGCATAGAGCCGCTCTGAGGTCAGGGGTCCGCCGTTCGACCAGAGGATTCCATCCTTGATCTCCGCCTGGGCCAGCTCGCGCACGACCTCGACCACCGCCGACTCGGCCGCGCCCTGCGCATCCTGGATGGCGGCCGCCTCCGCGGCCGACTTGCGCCTCCGGTCGGCGACGAAGAGATCACGCACGACCTGCGCGTCGACGCCGTTCGTGCGCAGGTCCTCGAGATGCACCGCACGGAGATTCGGCGAGAC
>VBGV01000069.1 GCA_005880755.1 Chloroflexota bacterium | reverse complement strand
CCGACCGCACGAGCTTCGCCATCAGCCCCGGCTCCACCGCCGCGTCGGTGGTGACGTAAGCGAGCAGCGTCGCCATGTTGGGGTGGATCATGCCCGAGCCCTTGCTCATGCCCCCGATGCGCACGTCCGCGCCCGCGATATGAAGCTCAGCCTGCGCCGTCTTGGGTTGGGTGTCAGTGGTCATGATCGCGCGCGCCGCTGCGGCCCCTGCATCAGGGCTCATGCGACCGCACGCTTCCGCGATCCCGGACTTGATCGCGTCCATCGGCAGGTAGCGGCCGATCACACCGGTGGAGCTGACCAGGACCTGGTCCGGGTCGAGGTCCAGCCGGTCGGCGGACAGCTTCGCCATCAGAAGCGCGTCGCGAAAACCCTGCGCACCCGTGCATGCGTTGGCGTTGCCTGAATTGATCGTCAGCGCCCGCACGCGGTTGCGCTGCAGGTGAAGCTGGTCGATCACGACCGATGCCGACTTCACCTTGTTGGTCGTGAACACCCCGCCGGTGTCGCACGGAAGCGCGGAGTGGATCACGCACAGGTCGTCCTTCTGGCCGGAGGGAATGGAGGAGGCGCCAGTGGTGAAGGCTTTGATCCCACACGCCGCCGTGCCGGCCCGAAATCCTCGGGCGTAGGTCACGGCCACTGCACCGGACCAACAAGCGCTGTCGTCCGATCGAAGCCGAACGCGATGTTGAAGCACTCGACGCCCTGCCCGGAAGCGCCTTTCATCAGGTTGTCGAGGGCGGCCGTGACCACTGCTTTTCTGCCTTGCGCCGATACGTTGATCAGGCAAAGGTTCGAGTGAGTCGCGAGCTTCGTCGTCGGCGTCTTGTCGACGACCTTCGTGAAGGGCTGCCCGGCGTAGAACTCTCGATAGGCCTCCTGCAGCTCGCCCAGTGAGCCTTTCAGGTCGAAGTAACACGTGGCAAGGATGCCGCGCGTCATCGGCGCCAGGTGGGGCACGAAGGTGACCGCGAGGCCGTCGAGCTCCTGGACGATTTCGGCCAGGTGGCGGTGACCTTCGATGGCATAGGCGCCGAGCGTTTCGTTGACCTCGCTGAAGTGCACACCGAGTCCTGGCGACCTGCCCGCGCCGCTGACACCAGATTTCGCGTCGATCACAACGTCCGACCCCACCAGCCCTGCCGATACGGCCGGCGCGAGGGCGAGAATGCTCGCGGTCGAATAGCATCCTGGCACGGCGATCAAGTCAGCGTTCTTCAACTTGTCCTCGTGCAGCTCGGGCAGCCCCAGGACGGCGCGTTCCAGCAGCGCAGGGGCAGGATGCGGTTGCCGGTACCACTTCGGATACTCGGATGAGTCGCGGAGCCGGAAGTCCGCGCTCATGTCGACCACCCGCAAACCCGCATCGAGCCATGTAGCGACCGTCGCAGCGCCGACGTTGTGCGGAAGGCAGCTGAAGATGACGTCGAGCCCGTCGGGTGCCGGTTCGGCCAAGAACTCTCCCTCGACGTCGAGGAGTGGAAAGACCTCCGAGTAAGCCTTACCCGCGTGCGAGCGCGACGTCAGCTGCGACAGTTCGACGCCGGGATGGCGCGCCAGCAGGCTCACGGCGGTCATGCCCGCGTAGCCGTTCGCCCCCGCCACCGCCGCTTTCAGCTTCTTGGTCACGAGCGCATGAGTATACAGCCCGGTTGCATAAAAATGCATGGCTCCCTCTCCCCTTTAAGGGGAGAGGGATGTGGGGTGAGGGGCGTGAAAAGCTAACCCGTCTCGTTGAAGAAGCACGACTCCGCGCCGGTGTGACAGGCGGGACCGGCGGGCCGAACCCTCAAGAGCACCGCATCCAGATCGCAGTCCAGCCTCACCTCGACGACCTCCATGGTGTTGCCGGAGGTGGCGCCTTTTTCCCAGAGTCCCCGCTCCCTGGAGTGGAACCACGCGCGGCCGGACTCAAGGGTCTTGGTCCAGGACTCCTCGTCCATATACGCCAGCATCAACACCTTGCCCGTCTCCGCATTCTGGACGACCGCCGGCACGAGTCCGCTCGAAAAGTCCGGGCTCATCGCCTCACCTCCAGGCCCATGCCCTCCAACTCTTGTTTCACCGCGGGGATCGAAATCTCGCCGAAGTGAAAGATGGACGCGGCCAATGCCGCGTCCGCGCCTCCCTCGGTCAGCGCGTCGTACATGTGCCGCGCCGAGCCCGCTCCGCCCGAAGCGATCACGGGCAGGCGAACCGCGGCGCTGACCGCGCGTGTCAGCTCGATGTCGTATCCCGCGTGCGTGCCGTCGTTGTCCATCGACGTGAGCAGGATCTCCCCCGCACCCAGCTCTTCGCCCAACCCGGCCCACTCGACCGCGTCGCGTCCGGTCGCGCGCCGCCCGCCGTGGCTGAAAACCTCCCAGCCTTCGCCGTCGCGCCGTCTCCGCGCGTCGATCGCAAGCACTACGCACTGGGCGCCGAAAACTTCGGCGCAGCGCGTGATCAGGGTCGGATCCGCCAGCGCCGCGGTATTGACCGACACTTTGTCGGCGCCGTGTGTGAGCAGCTCGGCCATGTCGGGCACGCTCCTCACGCCGCCACCCACCGCCAGCGGGATGAACACCTGGTCCGCGGTGCGCTCGACCGTGTCGAGCAGGATCTTCCGCGCGTCAGATGACGCGGTGATGTCGAGAAAGATGATCTCGTCCGCGCCCTCGCGGTCATACGCCGCCGCGAGCTCAGCCGGGTCGCCGGCGTCGCGCAGCTCCTGGAAGCGCACGCCTTTGACGACACGTCCATCGGTGACGTCGAGGCAGGGGATGATCCGCTTCGCAGGCATGTCAGTTGCAGATGGCAAGGAAGTTGGCGTACAGGCGAAGCCCGTCGGCGCCGCTCTTCTCGGGGTGGAACTGCGTGCCCATCACGTTTCCCGCGGATGCCGCGGCCGCCGGCGAGTGGTCGGTGCAGCCGATCCGCTGGTCCGATTCCGCCGGCGTGAACGAGTGCACGTAGTAGAAGTAGGACCGGTCGGCGATGCCCTCCCAGAGCGGCGACGGGCCGGTTTGCACCGTGCGACACCAGCCGATCACCGGAACGCGATCGCTCGAGGTGACCTCGACCACCCGGCCGGGGAGCAACCCGAGTCCTTCGTGCCGGCCGTGCTCGCTCGACTCCTCGAACAGGAGCTGATACCCGAGGCAAACGCCGAGCACCGGCTTGCCACGCCGCGCCAGCTCGACGATTCGCCGGCCGAGGCCGTGCTCCGACAGCTTCGCGAGGGCAGGCGCGAACGCTCCGACGCCCGGCAGGACGATGCCGGCCGCCGACTCGAGCTCGCCGGGATCGGCGGTGAGTCGCGCCTCGGCTCCGACCTGGATCAGCGCGCGCTCGACCGATCGGATGTTGCCGACCCCGTAGTCGACGATCGCGATCACTTCAAGACACCCTTCGACGAAGGCACGCCCGGGCGACCGGTCGATGCCGTCGCATCGTGCAGCGCCAGGCCCAGGGCTTTGAACGTCGCCTCCACGATGTGGTGCCGGTTGCGGCCGCGAATCAGGTCGACATGAATCGTCGCGCCCAGATGGATCGACAGCGCGCGCCAGAACTCCTCCAGCACCTCCGACTCGAGGGTGCCGATCCGGCCACGAACCGGGACGTTGTAAGAGAGATACGGTCGCTGGCCGAGGTCGATCACGACCCGCGCCAGTGATTCGTCGAGCGGCGCGTAGGCGGACGCGAAACGCGCGATGCCGTCGCGGTCGCCCAACGCCTGGGAGAACGCCTGGCCCAGCACGATGCCCGCGTCCTCGACCAGGTGATGAGGGTCGACCTGCACATCACCAGCGCCGCGCAGCCTCAGGTCGAATCCGCCGTACCGGGCGACCTGCTCGAGCATGTGGTCGACGAACGCGAGGCCGGTCGAGACCTCCGCCCGGCCCCGACCTTCCAGGTCAACCCTGGCCGAGAGCTGGGTCTCCCGGCTCTTGCGTGTCACTCGTCCTTTTCTATTCAAGTCGCACCTCGATCGCATGCGCGTGCGCGCCGAGGCCTTCCATCTCCGCCAGCCGGACCGATGCATCCCGCAGGGTCTCGAGGTCGCCGCGATTCAGGCTCAGCACGCTCGTCCTCTTGAGGAACGTGTGCACGCCGAGTGGCGAGGAGAAACGCGCCGCGCCTGACGTCGGCAGCGTGTGGTTGGGGCCCGCCGAGTAGTCGCCGAGCGGCACCGTGGCGTAAGCACCCACGAACACGGCGCCTGCGTTCTGCACCTGGGCGGCAAGCCGCGCCGCGTCGCGGGCCACGATCAGCAGGTGCTCGGGCGCGAAGTCGTTGGCAACATGCATCGCCTGCTCCATGTCCTGCGCCACGATGACGCAGCAGTTGGCCTGGCGGATGATGTCCGCTCGCTCCAGCCCGCGGAGAAGGCTCTCCAGCTCCTCCTCGACGCGGTCCGCGAGCTGGCTGGAGTCGGTGATGAGGACGCCCCACGCCATAGGGTCGTGCTCGAGCTGCGCGGCCAGGTCGGCCGCGACGAAATCCGGCCGTGCCTTGCCGTCGGCCACGACCACGACCTCCGTCGGACCTGCGATTCCGTCGACGCCGACTGTGCCGAACACCTCCTTCTTCGCAAGCGTCACGTAGATGTTGCCCGGGCCGGCAACGACGTCGACTCGCGGGATGCTCGCTGTCCCGTAGGCGAGCGCGGCGATGGCCTGCGCCCCGCCGACCCTGTAGACGGCATCCACGCCGGCGATGTGCGCCGCGGCGAGGATGGACGAAGGAACGCTGCCGTCGGGTCGTGGTGGCGTGGCCAGCACGACCTCGGGCACCTTGGCCACGCGGGCCGGAATCACCGTCATGAGCACCGTCGACGGATACGCCGCACGGCCGCCCGGCGCGTAAACACCCGCGCGCCTGACGGGACGCGTCACGAGCTTGAGGCCCGGCAATCCCACCGAACCCGGCTCGGACTGGCGCTCGTGAAAGTCGCGGATGCGCCCGGCGGCGAACTCCAGCGCAGAGCGGTCCGCCGGCGCCAAGCGGTCGGCCGCGGCGGCGAGCTCGCGATGGGGCACCTCGAACGACTCGCCGGGCGCAGGCGCCCACCCGTCGAATCGCCGGCCGAGCTCGCGGAGCGCCTCGTCGCCTTCCGCCAGCACGCGCGAGCAGATCTCGGCCACCGCCTCTCGCTCCTTGGAGAACTGGGTCAGGTCGAGCCTTCGCCGCGACAGGGGCGAGTCGAGCCACGAGCCGACGTCGAACCTCCTAACCGGCATCGCTCGAAGCCTCGCGCATCTTGGCGACCACCGACTGGACAGCCGCCGTGCGCGTCTTGAGGCTCGCCTGGTTGGCGATCAGCCTGGCGGTCGAGGTGCCGAGTACCGCCGTGATGCGCAGCCGGTTGTCTCGCAGCGTCCGCCCCGTCGCCGTCAGGTCGACGATGCCGTCGACCAGGCCGACCTGCGGCGCCAGCTCGACCGATCCGTGCAGCTGCACAACCTCGACCGCCTGCCCGCGCGACTCGAACCACGCCGCCGCGGTGCGCGGGTACTTGGTGGCGACCCGAATCATGGGCGGCCATGTCTCTGGGCCGTCGAGGCTCGATGCGTCCGGCACGGCCAGAACGAGCCTGCAGCCGCCGAAACGAAGGTCGACGAGCTCGTAGTGAGCGCCCGGCGTCTCCCACAGGATGTCCTTGCCGACGATGCCCAGGTCCGCCGCGCCGTGGTCGACGTAAGCGGGGACGTCACTGGGCCGGACAAGGATCACCCGCAAGCCTTCCCGCTCTACGAGCAGCTGCCGCCCCAGCTCCTCCGCACCGAGACTCGCGAGTCCGGACCGCGCCAGCAGTGAAAGAGCTCCGTCATGGAGCGCGCCCGTGGGAACCGCGATGGCGACCTGCTGGGCGGGCGTCACGAGACACCTCCCGCCAGGCGTGCCGCGACCTGCTCCGGCGGCAGGCGCCGGGTGCGCTGTCCCGTCGCCGACCAGGCGACCACCGAGTCGCTCAGACAGTGGACCAGGTTGGCCGCGCCGACGGCATGCCACCAGGCGTTGGCTTCGGACGTGCTCCTCGACTCCGTGTCCACGACCGCGCGCATGCCGAACAGGCGAAGGGTCGAGCCCAATCGGAGGGCGGTGCTGAGTCCGGGTCCGCTCCACGCCAGAGCGGCGTCGAGGCGCGGCAGCGCGGGCGGTCGCGGCGCTCGCGTGAGCATTTCCGAGACGAGGTCGAGCTGGACCATGAAGCCGGTCGCGGGCGCCGGCCGTCCGAAGCGCTCGAGCAGACCGTCGTAGCGCCCACCCTGCGCGACCGGCCGCCCGAAGTCCGGCCCATACCCCTCGAAGATCACGCCCGTGTAGTAGTCGAAGTCGCGGATCGCGCCGAGGTCGAGGTTGACCACCTCGCCGATGCCATGAGCAACCAGCAGCTCCCGGACGCGAGCCAGCTCGGAGAGGGCGGCCTCGGAACGTTGGTTGCGGACGAGACCGCCGGCGGCCTCCAGGATCTCTGCTCCGCCGCGCAGGGCGGGAAAACGCAGGAGCAGCTCGTGTTCGGCGGACTTGAGCGGCGTGTCCTCGAGCAGTGCCTCGAGCGCCACGAAATCGCGCGCCGCCAGCGCGGTGCGGACGGCGGCCTTCACCTCGTCAGGCAGCTTGACCGCATCCATGATCCCCTGGAAGAACTCCGCGTGGCCGACGTCGATCTGGTAGCGGCGGATGCCGGTCGCCTCCATGCAGCGGGCGGCGAGGGCGATCACCTCGGCGTCGGCCACCGGGCCTGATGCGCCGACCAGCTCGGCTCCGACCTGGTATGTCTCCCGCCGCTGCTGGAATCGACCTTCATCGGTCGACAGCACCGGGCCCGCGTAGCAGAGCCTCAGCGGAAGCGGCGCGGCCCGCAGCTTGCCCGCGACGAGCCTCGCCACAGGGACTGTGCGCTCGCCCACCAAAGCGACGACGTCGCCGCGGCCGTCGGTGAACTTGAACAGCCGCCGCCGCTGCTCGATGCCGAGCCCGACGTCGAGCACGTCCATGCTCTCGACCAGCGGTGTGATGACGTGGCGGTAACCCCACCGCCGCATCTCGCCGAGCAGCGACTCCTGCGCCTCGCGCAGGATCTCCGCCTCGAGGGGAAGCAGGTCGCGAAAGCCGGGCACGCCACCGAGCTGCGGTGCCGGCGATGGACTAGCGGAGGTGAAGAAACCTCCGGGCCGCGGCCACATCTATTCGGGGTCCCCGCGAAATCACGGCGTCAGCCTCTGATTTCGTGGGGGGATTTGAGCGTCAGTTTTCGTCTTCATCTTCATCCTCACCGTCGGCATCCGCATCCTCTGAGAAGTCGAGCGCCTCGCCCTCGTCCTCGACCGCATGCATGCCCTCTTCCAGGTCATCGCTCGCAGGGGCTTCGGCCAGCGTCTCTTCTTCTTCTTCTTCGCCGGCGAAGACCTTGGAGTCACGCGCCAGCAGGCTCTCCTTCGCGTAGGGCCGGAACTCGACTTCGCGCTTGCGACGCATCGGGAAGCTCGGCTTGCCCGCAAAGTGCGGGTCCTGGTAGGTCTCGCGGACGATCAGCTTCACTGTGTTGCCGTCGCACGAGGTGACGCCGGCCTGGTAGCGGTTGCCGCCGCGCATGAACTTGATAAGCCGCCGTGCGAGCTTTGCCTCGAGCAACCCGAGTCGTACACCGCGCGACGTCTCGGCCATGACGCCGTCGCCTTCGATCCGCAGCTCGGCGACATCGCCGGCCGCGACCTTGGAGCAAATGTCCACCTTGGGCGGGGAATCGACGGTGGTGATCACCGTCTTCCCCATCTCCTCGACGAAGAGGTTGAGGTCGACACGGGTGCCGCCGACCTTGAGTCCTTCCTTCTGGTGGAGGAGAGCATTGATGCGGGCCGCGTTCTTCTTGGCGATCGAGTTCATCGGGTTGAGCTTCAGCGCCGCCTCATAGGAGGCCTTCGCCTCCTTCAACTTGCCGAGCTCGGAGAGTGCCTTGCCAAGGCGGTTCTGCGTCTCCTCGTCGGCCCCGAAGCTGTCGATGATGAAGCGATTCAGCTTGACGGCCTCGTCCCACTTGCCCGCGATGGCAAGCTGCACCGCATCATCGCCGTACTGCGAGCGTGGCTTGAGGTGTTCGCTGGTGTCGGCTTTCACGAGGCGCGCTCCTATGGCTGGGCTGAAGGGCAGAGAGGAATGCTGAGTATACGTAGTGCCGATAGTGCGAAGTGAGTGTCATCCTCTTCGCCAAATGCGAGTTTGGGGTTCGCTTGCGGTGACCGCCCTCCTCGTCGCTTGCACCGCCTGCGGCTCCTCGGCGCCGCCGTCTCCGGCGCGTCCATCGCTCCGGATCGGCGTCGACCTGCCACTCACAGGGCACGAGGCCCGCGCCGCTGTGCCGGCGCTCAACGGGATCCGGTTCTTCGTCCAGACCCACCCGGTGCTGGACGGCTTCGACGTCGTTCTGGTCCCGTCGGACGACGCGCGGGACGGTCTTCCGAACTCCCAGGTTGGCGCCTCTAATGTGGGCAAGTTCGTCGCAGACTCGAGCGTGGTCGCCATGATCGGTCCCTTCGACGCCTGGGTGGCGCGCCGCGAGATCCCGATCGCCAACGCCGCGGGCCTGGCGATGGTCAGCCCCGCCACCAGCAACCCCTGCCTGACGAGAGACGTCTTCATCCCCGCCCCACTCAACCCCGCCAAGACCGCCATCACCTGCAAGGACGCAGGACTCCCCGGCGCGTCGGAGCTGAGAGGGGGCCACACCAACAACTACTTCAGGCTCACCACGACCGACGAGCTGCAGGGATCCGCGGCCGCCGACTTTGCGTACCGCAAGCTCCACGTCCAGCGCGCCGCGGTGATCTCCGACCACGAGGCGTACGGCCAGGGACTCGTCGACTCCTTCAGCGGCCGCCTGACCAACCTTGGAGGCGCCGTGCTCGGCCACCTCGACCTGGAGCCCGGCCAAGGGGACGCGAGCGATTTCCTGAAGAGCATGAAGGGCGCGGGCGCGCAGGCGATCTATTACGGGGGCAGCAGCCGGAACGGGTGCAGCATCCGAGCCGCGATGAAGTCGATCTTTCCGCCCGGCGAGGGAACGCCGTTCCTGGGCGGCGACGGCATCGCGCAGGACCCCACCTGCATCGCCTCGGCCGGCGAGAACAGCCCGGGCATCTACGCGACGGTGCCGATTGTGGATGCTGCGTCGCGGCCGAGCGCGGCCCGCTCGATCCACGACTTCAAGGCCTCGTTCGGGACCACGGCGGCCTACGGCCTTTACACCATGGTCGCGTACGACGCGACCGCGGTCCTCTACGCGGCGCTCGATCGCGCGATTCGGGACGCGGGCGGCCACTTGCCCGCCAGGGCGATGGTGAGGGCCGAGCTCGCGCAGACCTCAGGGCTCGCGGGGGCCACCGGAACCATCGGTTTCGACGCCGCCGGGGACACGACCAACCGGATCGTTACCGTGTTCGAGGCTGCCGGCTCGAACCCCCGAGCCTCCTGGAAGCTGGTCGACACGGTGGACTACAGCACCCGACTTCCCTATTGATCTCGCCCCCAAGCTGACGCGGGTCTTAACTTCGACTTGACTTGGGGGGCCCTCCGAGTCGATAGTTTGCCTCGGAGTAGTAGTTCGGCCATCCCATGTGGCCGCACTCGCCGCCGGCGCACTCTCGCCCCGACTTCGAGTTGGGAAGAGGGCGGCAAGTGATGGGAGGCGTGAGGTGTGGTTTGCGCATTGGCCTCCCAACAAGCACAAGGGGGAACCATATGGTTCGAGCTAGGGGACTGATAGTCCTCACAACGGCGGCGCTCGTTGCGTTCGCCTGCGGCGGTACGACCGGTGGTGGAGGATCGAAGGGCACGATCAAGATCGGCTCTGACCTCCCAGTCTGTACGATCGGCGGCCAGGCGACCGCCAACGGCGTCCAGTTCGCGGTCAACCAGAAGAACGCCGCCGGAGGCGTCGAGGGTTACACGATCGCGTACCAGAGCTTCGACGACTGCCGGCAGGGTGCCTACAACGCCGACGCCGGGGTCGACAACGTCCGCAAGATGCTGGACGACAAAGCCTTCCTCGGCATGATCGGGCCGTACAACTCCGCCGTCGCGAAGGCGGAGATCCCGATCGCTGCGCCGCAGCACTTCACGATGATCAGCCCGGCCAACACCAACCCGTGTCTGACCAAGGACATCGCCGGCTGCAGCTACCACCCGCAGGACCTGCGGGCGGGCAACCAGAACAACTACTGGCGCGTCGTCACCACTGACGACTACCAGGGTCCCGCGATGGCCACCTACGCGTACAAGACGCTCGGCATCAAGAACGTCGGCATCCTCGACGACAGCACCGTCTTCGGCGTCGGCATCGCGGGCTCTTTCGAAGCGCAGTTCAAGTCGCTGGGCGGAACGGTCGCCAAGCACTCGGAATACAAGAAAGAGCAGACCAGCGACTTCAAGTCGATCCTTCTCGGCTTCAAAAACGCCGGCGCGCTGGGCGTCTACGTCGGCGGCACCGACGACCAGAACATCTGCATCCCGCGCAAGCAGATGAAGGACATCGGCTGGGCCGTACCGTTCATGGGCGGTGACGGCATCGAGACCAGCGACTGCATCGACCAGGCCTCGGGCAACGAGCCCAACATCTATGCGACCTCGGCAGGCGCGGACGCCACCCAGGTCGACGGCGCCAAGCAGGCGATCGCCGACTTCCGCAAGGCCTTCACGGGCCCGAACGACTTCGGCGGTTACACCATGCAGGCTTACGACGCCGCCAACGCCCTGATGGCCGCCATCGGGCGCGCGGTCAAGAACGCCAACGGCATGCCGAGCCGGGAGCAGGTCCGAGCTGAGTTTGCCAAGACCACCGGTTTCAAGGGCGTGATCGGAACCTACGACTTCGACCAGAACGGCGACACGAGCCTCAAGATCGTGTCGATCTACATCGTCAACGGCGGCCTGAGCGACCAGGCCATCAAGGACTCCACTGGCGTGTGCGGGTCAAAGACCAAGAACGCGTGCTTCGTCTGGAAGACGCAATTCGACTTCGCCAAGCCCGCCTAGTACTCTGTAGCCCAAATCCAGCGAGGAGGCCGCCTTCGGCCTCCTCGCCCTTTGACCAGTAAGGAGGGGAGCACTGGACGCGGGCGTGGTCGGGAGCGGCGCTTCCGCCCTAAAAAGATTCCGGTCGTCACGGGTGGGTGGCATGAGCCTGCCCGACTTCGGCTTCTACGTCCTGTGCGCCACGGCGGTGGTCCTCCTGGCGGCACAGGCCGTGATCCACCCCACCGAGTTCGTACAGGTGTTCATCTTCGGTCTCACCCAAGGTTCGATCTACGCCCTGGTCGCGCTGGGCTACACGATGGTCTACGGGATCATCGAGCTGATCAACTTCGCCCACGGCGACGTGTTCACGCTGGGCGCGTACGTCGGCTCGGGGATCCTCGGCTTTTTCGCCATCTCCGAAAGCGGGTTCACCACCGTGAACCTCATCGCGCTGCTGCTCGTGTTCCCTGCCGTGATGCTCATCATGGGCGGCATCAACGTCGCCATCGAGCGTGTCGCCTATCGCCCCCTTCGCAATGCGCCTCGCCTGGCCCCGCTGATCACCGCCATCGGCATGTCCTTCTTCCTGGAAGGCGTCATGTTCTTGTGGCGCGGTCCGGCCACCGTGCACTTCCCGGACATCCTTCCGAAGACCGCAACCACCATCGCCGGCGTCTTCTTCGGCTTCAAGGACATATTCGTGGTGGTGGTGGCGGCGATCCTCGTCGCGCTGCTGGCGGTGTTCATCAATCGCACCAAGCTGGGCAAAGCGATGCGTGCGACGGCGCAGGATCGCGATGCGGCGCAGCTGATGGGGATCGACATCAACCGAACCATCGCCGCCACCTTCTTCATCGGCGCGCTCCTGGCCGGCGCCGGAGGCATGATCTGGGGCCTTTACTACAACACCGTCTACTACCAGCTCGGCTTCCGCAGCGGGCTCATCGCGTTCACGGCCGCGGTCTTCGGCGGCATCGGCAACATCCCGGGCGCGGCCGTCGGCGGGCTCGTCATCGGGCTGATCGCCGCGTTCAGCGACTCGTATATCGGGTCCAAGTGGACGCAGGTCGTGGTCTTCGGCATCTTGATCGGAGTCCTCGTGTTCAGGCCCACCGGCCTGCTCGGCATGCGGGTGCCTGAGAAGTGAGCGCGCCCAGGAGAGCCGCCGCGTCGCGCTCGTTTCTCTCCCGGTTGAGCCTGCGGGAAAGAATCCGCGACCGCGACCAGGCTGTCTACGGCATTCTGATCATCGCCGCGATCGTGTTCCCATTGGCGACGATCTACGCCACGGACGGCACCGCCTTGGTGTCGCAGGCGACGCGCGCCGGGTACTTTGTGCTCCTGGCGATCGGGCTGAACGTGGTGGTCGGCTTCGCCGGCCTGCTCGACCTCGGATACGCCGCCTTCTTTGCGATCGGTGCGTACACCTACGCGTTGCTGGCCTCTCCACAACTGGCGTCATCGCCGGCCCACCACGCGGTCCACCTGCCCTTCTGGCTGATGCTCTTCGTAGCCATGTTCGTCGCCGCGGGTGCCGGCGCAATCCTGGGCTTTCCGACGCTGCGCCTGCGGGGCGACTACCTCGCCATCGTCACCCTGGGGTTCGGCGAGATCGTGCCCCAGCTCTTCTACAACTTCGACCAGTGGACGGGTGGCATCAACGCCGTCGGCATCATCGACCAGCCGGTGCTCCCTGCATGGATCCAGGGTCCGTGGTCTGGCGACGGCCCGATCCAAGTCGTGAGGAACTTCAACTTCGGCGGTGATCCGGTCGCTTTTTATGTGCTGATCTGCATCCTGATCGCCGCCGCCGTCATCCTCGTCAGCAATCTCTACCGCTCGCGGCTGGGGCGGGCGTGGATGGCGATCCGGGAAGACGAGGTCGCCGCGGCGGCCATGGGCATCAACACCGTGACCACCAAGCTCCTGGCCTTCGGCATTGGTGCCTCGTTCAGCGGGTTCGCGGGAGCCTATTACGCCGCGGACGTCAGCCTCGTGAGCCCCGACAACTTCCTCTTCATCGTCTCGATCACCGTTCTCGTGATGGTGGTGCTGGGCGGCATGGGCAACATCAGCGGCGTCATCATCGGAGCCCTCGTCCTCTACTACGTGGTTTTCTCCCTGCTGCCCTCGCTGCCCGGAGCCGTGGAGTCACTCGCCAACAGCATCGGGCTGGGGTCGCTCAACGTGCGGACCACTGAATGGCCCGGACTGGGGGGAGAAACGCAGCGGCTGACCTTCATCATCTACGGCGCGATCCTGGTCGCGATGATGCTGTTGCGCCCTCAGGGCCTGTTACCGAGCCGGATTCGTGAACAGGAACTCAAGCACGCGGCGGTGCAGGAAGAAGAAGCCGCGGTGGAAATGGAGCACGCAACATGAGCCAGCAGCCTGCGCCGGTCGACAACATCCTCGAGCTGACCGACCTGACCAAGCGCTTCGGCGGTCTCGTCGCGGTGGACAACGTGAGTCTCCACATCAAGCGGGGCGAGGTGTTCGCGCTGATCGGCCCCAACGGCGCCGGCAAGACCACCCTGTTCAACAATGTCACCGGCCTCTACCAGCCGACGAGCGGCAGGGTGGTGTTCGACGGCCGGGACATCACCGGCTCCAAGCCTCACCAGGTGGCTCGGCGCGGCATCGCGCGGACGTTCCAGAACATCCGGCTCTTCGACTACATGACGTGCCTCGACAACGTCCGGGTCGGGCGCCACGTCCGCATGAAAGCCAAGGTGTGGGATTCGCTGCTCAAGCTGCCCCGGGAGCGAAGAGAAGAGGAACGAGTCACCGAGGAGGCGATGGAATTCCTGCGCTTCGTAGGCATCGCCAAGCATGCGAATCAGTACGCGCGCAATCTTGCCTACGGTCAGCAGCGGCGGCTGGAGATCGCGCGAGCGCTCGCGACCGAACCCAAGCTGCTGCTGCTCGACGAGCCCGCGGCCGGCTTCACGCCGCAGGAGAAGGTCGAGCTGATGCAGCTGGTGAAAAAGATCCTGACCAGAGGCGTCACCGTTTTCTTGATCGAGCACGACATGAAGGTGGTCATGGGGATCTCGGAAAGGATCGTCGTGCTCGACCACGGCGAGAAGATCGCCGAAGGTCCGCCGGACGAGGTCCGGAAGGACGTCCGGGTCATCGAAGCGTATCTCGGCAAGTCGGCGTAGCCAGATGGCACTGCTGGAGCTCGACGGCGTCGACGCCTTCTACGGCCGCATCCAGGCCCTGCGCAAGGTCTCGATCAAGGTCGAGAAAGGCGAGGTCGTGGCGCTGATTGGTTCCAACGGCGCGGGCAAGACGACGACCCTGCGGACAATCTCGGGGCTGATGCACCCCGGCAGCGGGACCATCTCATTTGACGGCCGCGCGATCACGCACACACGGCCGTCG
>VBGV01000183.1 GCA_005880755.1 Chloroflexota bacterium | reverse complement strand
GTCCCGGGTTGATGACCGAGTAGCTGAACAGCGTGCCGAACGTGCCGGAGTTGTTCACGGTGAACGTGCCGCCGCTCAGGTCGTCGGCTTTCAGCTGCTTGCTGCGAGCACGCGTCGCGACGTCGTTGAGGGCGCGGGCAAGGCCGGCGATGGAGAGTCCGTCGGCCCGGC
Source organism: Chloroflexota bacterium (assembly GCA_005880755.1). Taxonomy (GTDB): domain Bacteria; phylum Chloroflexota; class Dormibacteria; order Dormibacterales; family Dormibacteraceae; genus 40CM-4-65-16. The sequence goes on along the minus strand of VBGV01000183.1, from coordinate 4,354 downwards.
GCACCACCGGCACCAGCAGCGTGTCCTCCAGGCCGACCGAGACGCCGAGGTTGATGTCGCGGTGCACGATGAGCTCGGTCTCGTTGAACGTCGAGTTGACCTCCGGATGCTCGCGCAGCGCCGAGATCGTTCCCGCCATGACGTACGGCAGGTAGGTCAGCGAGAAACCTTCCTGCTTCTGGAAGAGGCCCTTGTTCGCGTTGCGGTTGGCGACCACGCCCGACATGACGACTTCCTGCGTTTGCCAGGCGTGGGGGATGGTCTGCTTGGAGCGGGTCATGTTCTCGGCGATCAGGCGGCGGACGCGGGTCAGCTGCACGACCTGGTCGCCTTCTCCCGGCTTGGCCGGAGCCGCCGGCGCCGGAGCAGCCGCCGGGGCGGCGGCGGCCTTGGCGGCGTAGTCCTGGACGTCCTTCCTGGTCACGCGCCCGCCGAGTCCGGTGCCGGTGACCTTCGCCAGGTCGACCTTCAGCTCGGAGGCCGCCATCTGGACGCCAGGTGAGTAGCGGTGTTCTCCACTTTCAACCGTTTCGACTTGCGCGGTGGGCTCCGGCTGTTTCTGCTCACGCCCCTCACCCTGGCCCTCTCCCCTGGGGGGAGAGGGGACGGCAGGGGCTTCCGGGGTTGCGGTTACGGCGCCGTCGCCCGTCTCGACCACCGCGATCTCGGCCCCGGCCTGGACCGTCTCGCCCTCCTTGGCCAGGATCTCGCGCAGGATGCCGGACACAGGAGCGGGGACTTCCGCGTTGACCTTGTCGGTGTCGACCTCGAGCATCGGCTCGAACTCGACCACCTTGTCACCGGGCTTGACGAGCCACTTCGAGATGGTGCCCTCGTGCACCGACTCGCCGAGCTGAGGCATCACGACGCGCGTCGTCTTGGCGGCCATCAGTACGCCGCCAGTTCCTTCAAGACATTGGTGATCTTGTCCGGCGTCGGCATGAAGTACTCCTCCATCGGCACCGCGTACGGCATCGACGGTACGTCAAGCCCGCCGAATCGCTTGACCGGCGCGTCGAGCCAGCGCCACGCCTCGTCGGCGATGATCGCCGCAACCTCCGACCCGACCGAGACGCTGAAGTTGTCCTCGTAGAGCACCAGGCACTTGCCCGTCTTGCGCGCGGAGGCGAGGATCGCCTCTTTGTCGAGCGGATAGACCGTGCGCAGGTCGACGATCTCAACGCTCACGCCGTCGGCTTCGAGGTTCTTCGCCGCCTCCATCGCGTAATGGACCATCAGCCCGTAGCAGAACACCGAGATGTCTGTTCCGTCTCGCGCGGTGCGCGCGACCTGCAGGGGGATCAGATACTCGCCCTTCGGCACCGCTTCCTTGAACATGCGATATAGCCGCTTGTGCTCGAAGAAGAGGACCGGGTCGGGATCGCGGATCGCGGCGAGCAGGAGTCCTTTCGCCTCGTAGGGCGTCGACGGGATCACGATCTTCAACCCCGGCGTTGCGAAGCGCGCCTCGATCGACTGCGAGTGATAGAGCGCGCCATGCGCGTGTCCGCCCATCGGCGCACGCACGACGAGCGGCACCGACCAGTCGCCGTCGCTGCGGTAGCGGTACTTAGCGATCTCGTTCGTGATCGAGTTGAAGGCCATGTGCGCGAAGTCGGTGAACTGCATTTCGGCGACCGGTCTTTTGCCCGCGATGGCAAGGCCCAGCGCGACACCCGCGATCGATGACTCGGCGAGTGGGGTGTCGATCACGCGCGCCTCGCCGAAACGGGTGCGCAATCCGTCGGTGACGAGGAATACGCCGCCCTTCTTGCCGACGTCCTCGCCCATCACCATCACCCGCGGGTCGCGCTCCATCTCCTCGGCGAGACACGAGCGCAGCGCCGCGACCATGTTCATTTCTTCGGTCTCGACGCCGCTCGCGGGTTCGATCGCCGTGGGGACCTCGATCGCGTAGACGTTCTTCAGCGCGTCCTCGGGAGCCGGATCCGCGGAGTCCATCCCCGCCTTGGTGGCCGTGGTGACCTCTTCTTTGACCGCGTCCTCATACTCGGTGGCCTGCTTGGGGGTCAGCACGCCCTCGTCGAGCAGCCGCTTCTTGAAGCGCGCGACGCAATCGTTCTCGGCGAGCAGCTCGATCTCTTCCTGCGTGCGATATCGACGCTGGTCGTCCTCCGAGGAGTGGGCACCGAGGCGGTCGACCAGGCACTCGATGAGCGTCGGTCCTTCGCCCGACCGTGCCCGCGCGACGGCTTCGTTCGAGACCACATAGCAGGTGACCGGGTCGCGTCCGTCGACCGTGATGCCCGGGAACCCGTACCCCGCCGCCCGCTGCGCGACATGCTCGATGGCGTACTCCTTGTTGAAAGGCGTCGAGATGGCGAAGCCGTTGTTCTCGCAGACGAAGACCTCCGGCAGCTTGTAGATGGCCGCGAAGTTGAAAGCCTCATGCGCGTCGCCTTCCGCGCCCGCGCCTTCCCCATAGCACGTGAGCAGGACCTTGTCGGTGCCGTCCATCTTCAGCGCGTAGGCGACCCCTGCACCGCGCACCATCTGCGTCGCCACCGGCGATCCGCCCGACGTGATGTTGTGTCGCGAGTCCGAGAAGTGGCCGGGCGTCTGCTTGCCCCCCGACGCGGGGTCAGCGGCCTTGGCCAGGACCGAGAGCATCAGGTCCAGCGGCGTCATGCCCATGCGCATGCACAGCACCACGTCGCGGTAGTAAGGGGCGAGCCAGTCGTGCTTGGGCTTGAGCGGCCAGCTGACCCCGATCTGCGCCGCCTCGTGACCGGCGCAGGAAATGATGAACGGCGCGCGCCCCTGGCGGTTCAGGACCTGGAACCGGTAGTCGATCTGCCTCCCCAGCAGCATGTAGCGGAACCACTCCCGCAGCGTCTTTTCGTCGAGGTCTGTGTCACGCCATGCGACCGGCTCCTGGAAACGCCAGTCAGGGCTGAAGGAAGGCCCTTTCGTCTTGGTGATTTGCGCCATGACAGGCCCTAGAAGTGGATGGCGTGGCCGTCAACGGCCATCGCCGCCTCCATCACCGCCTCGCTGAGGGTGGGGTGGGGGTGGATGTTGCGACCCAGCTCCCAGGCGTCGCCCTGGAAGAGCTGGGTGAGCGCCGGCTCCGCGATCAGCTCTGTCGCTTCGGCGCCGACGATGTGGGTGCCGAGCAGCTGTCCTGACTTGGCGTCGGCCACGATCTTGACGAACCCGGCCGTCTCGCCGTGGATCTGTGCGCGCCCAATCGCGGAGAACGGGAACTTTCCGACCTTCACCTCGTGCCCGCTCTCTTTCGCCTGCTTCTCGGTCAAGCCGACCGATGCGACCTGCGGATGCGAGTAAGTGCATCGGGTGATGAGGGTCTGCTCCATCGGCGCCAGTCGCTGCCCGGCGATGTCTTCGGCGGCCACGATCCCCTCGTGCGACGCCGCGTGCGCGAGCAGATAGCCGCCGACGACGTCGCCGATGGCGTGGATGGAGTCGACCGACGTGCGCATCCACTCGTCGACCTTGATGAACCCGTTCGGTTGGAGCTGCACGCCCGCCTGCTCGAGGCCGAGCTCTCTGGACACGGCGGCGCGGCCCACTGCCACGAGCAGCTGGTTGGCCCACACCTCGCCCTGGTCCGTGTCCACGCTGACGCCGCCACGCGCCTTTTTCGCGCCGGACACTTTCACGCCCAGCCGGCAGTCGATGCCGGCCTTCTTGAACGCTGTGAGCAGCTCCTTGGAGACGTCCTCGTCCTCGAGCGGTACGAGCCGGTCGAGGGCTTCGAGCAGCGTCACCTTGACGCCGAGCTGGTTGTAGAAGGTGGCGAACTCGACCCCGACGGCGCCTGCGCCGATGATGCAGATCGACTCGGGGGCGCTCTTCGAGAGCACGGCGTGGTCCGACGAGATGACGAACTGGCCGTCGAGCTCGAGCCCGGGCAGCGTCTTGACCACAGACCCCGTGGCGACGATGAGGTTCTTGCCTTTGACCTGCTTCGCCCCGACCTCGATGGTGTTGCGATCGCGGAGGCGGCCCTTGCCCTCCACCACCTCGATCTTGTTCTTCTTCATCAGGTACTGGACGCCCTTGTAGAGCTGGTTGACCACCGCGTCGCGCCGCTCGGCGATCCGCGGATAGTCGTACCCCACGACCTCTGCTTTCAGCCCGAACTCGGACCCGCGCGTGGCGACCCGGTGGTATAGCTCAGACGACTCAAGCAGGGCCTTGGTCGGGATGCAGCCGATGTGAAGGCAGGTCCCGCCGAGCTTGTCCGACTCGACGAGCGCGACCTTGAGCCCGAGCTGCGAAGCGCGGATGGCGGCCGGATAACCACCCATCCCGCCGCCCAGGATGACCACGTCGAAGTCCAATTCGGGCACTGCAGTTAATAGTAGGA
>VBGV01000068.1 GCA_005880755.1 Chloroflexota bacterium | reverse complement strand
TGTCGGCATCTGACACAGGCGTCAGCCAGACGCAACGAAATCCGGCGCGGTGCAGCACATACCGCACGAGCGCGCCAAGCGTCTTCAGTCCATACACCGTTGACGTCGTGAAACTGGTCGAGCTCGCGTCCGCGTGGTAGCGGCCGATGGCGGGAACCTCACCGATCTTGAAGCCGAAGGTGGCCGCCTGGATCAAGACCTGCGTGTCGAAGACGAAGTCGTTGCTGTTCTCGAGAAACGGAATCGCCTCGAGAAACCGCCGTGAGTAGGCCCTGTAGCCGGTGTGGTACTCGGACAGGCGCAGGCCCAGGACCTGGTTTTCCGAAGTGGTCAGGAATCGGTTGCCGAGCCGCTTCCACCAGGGCATGCCCGCTTTGGCGGGATCGAGGCCGAGCCAGCGCGAGCCCAGCACGATATCGGCTTCGCCGCTCTCGATGACCCCGCACAGCTTTGGAATGATGGCCGGGTCGTACTGCCCGTCGGGGTGGAGCATCACGACGACGTCTGCGCCCATCGCAAGCGCCTGCCGGTAGCACGTCTTCTGGTTGCCGCCGTAACCAAGGTTGCGACGGTGGCGGATGACATCGAGCCTGAGGGCCGTGGCCACGCTTACCGTCGCATCGGCGCTGGCGTCGTCGACCAGCAAGATCCGATCCGCGTGGCCCTGCGGGATGTCTCCCACGACCTCGGCCAGGGTCTTGGCGGCGCGGTACGCCGGCAGGACGATGACGCGGCGTGGACGCGGACCGCTCCACTGCAGCTCACCGAGCGGAATTGGATCCGGTCGCACGGCCATCCTTTCGATCGTCAGGTAGCCGGCGATCGTGAGCGCTCCGACGGCGGCCGACCAGAAGTTGATCGCAAGAGTCAGATCGATCGCGGCGTAAGCGAAGAACAGCACCGCAGCCGCGACATGCGGCCAGCGCAGCAGACCCGCGAGCGCCAGGTCGGCCAGGGCAAAGCCCGGGATCACCAGCAGTGCCAGGTCGTGGACGTTTTGGTGCGGGCTGAGGACCAGGGAGGCTGCAATCGCCAGCGCGAAATCGAGCCGGGGCTTGTCGGGCCGCCAGCTCAGCGATAACGCGACCAGGGCCAGCAGGAAGAGAAGGATGACGAACGCCACCGCCTTGCCGCCCCCCGGGAGCACCTCGAGGATGTTGCGGAGTGAGTACACCGCCGGGTCCGTGTAGACGAGCTGACCGGTGCTCGGCAGGCGACCGGTGGCGGCCCAGGTGCCAACCGTCGTCAGGTATGTAGTCACAGGACCAATGCCAAAGCCCGCGACGGAAATAAGCCCGAGGCCGGCAAGCACGCCGGCGAACGCGGCCAGGGCTCGCCAGGCCCGACGGGCCAGGAAAAGGATTGGGATCAGCAGCAGCAGTTGCGGCTTGGCGAGAGCGAGCGCGCTGAAGGCCCCCGCCATGCCGTAGCGGCCGCGGGCCCACGACGCATATGCCGCGGCGAGCGGCACCAGGACGACGAGGTCTGACTGCCCCTGCAGGACCGTGACGAACAGCGGAAAGAAGCCGCCGATCATCGCCGACGCGGCCAGCCATCCGCGACCGTGCACGCGGAGGCTGCTGCGGACCAGGATCGCGATCAGCGCCGCGACCAGGATCACGTTGAATGCAGCCATCACGTAATACGCCTGCCGGTAGTCCAGGTATGCGAGGGGTGCGATCAGGAGCGTGTAGTACGGCGGATGAAAGTACGGCAGCACGACGAAGCTCGATGGATCGTGTCCCGTGATCTGCAGCTCGACCTGTCGCTGCATCGCAATGTCATAGACCGCGGCGCCGCCATTGGAGACGTAGAGTTTCGCCGCGGCATAGAAATTGAAGAAGTCAGGCCCTTGCAGATTGCCGCGGACAAACGAAAACCAGTAGATCGCCCAGAAAAGCAAGGATCCGATACCGGCGCCGGTGGCCGCGGCGTAGCCAAGCCGAACCAGGCGCCTGGCCAGCCGTGGATTCATCGCCCGCTTTCGAGGCGAAGGGCGAACCGCTCGGGAAGTCTGGCCTTTCGGATCGCGCGCTGCGCGCCTTTGATGTCGTAGCGCACGCGGCGAAACTCGAAGGTCTCCGCGTCAACATCCCAAACGCCGTAGCTCGCCGTCGGGAGACCGTCCCGAGGCTGGCCGACGCTGCCAGGATTGACGAGCGCGGGACCGGTGAGTCGAAAGGAATCGACCCTGTATTCGTGCGTCACCGTGCCATTCGCAAGCCCGAAGATCCCAGGCACGTGCGTGTGACCATGAAAGCAGACGCCGCCGTCAAGCAGCTCGAGGTTCGCATGTGCCACCGCGGTGTCGAGCACGTATTCGTAAATATGGTCGCGCGGACTGGCGTGAACGAGCAGAACGTCGTGTTCGAAATGGCTGTCCGGCAGCCCCCGCAACCATTCCAGCCGCTCCTCTCCTATCACCTCAATTGTCCAACGAACCACGGACGCCGCGTCATCGTTGAACCATTCGAGAATTTCCGGGTCGGTGCACGCGCGATCGTGATTCCCGACCAGGGTGAGCCATTTACGCCTAGTCACTTCATCGACGCATCGCTTGGGGTCGCCGCCGTAACCGACGACATCGCCCAGACATAGCGTTTCGTCGACAGGTGGACAATCACGCAAAACGGCTTCCAACGCTTGCCAGTTGGCGTGGATGTCAGAAAGAATCGCGATTTTCAAGCCGGCCGCTCGTAGAGGCGCGGGTAAATGTGGTCGAACAGGATGCGCAACGTAGCAGCGATAGGAACGGCCACGAACATGCCCAGAATTCCGCCCCAGCTGAACCCGGCGATGAGCGCGACGATGACGAGAATCGGCGGCAGGCGGACCGCGTCGCCCATCACTTTCGGATAAACGAAGTTGAGGATGACGTTGGAGATCAACAGGTACAGAAGCGCGACCAGCAAGGCCTTGCCGGGCGTCTGGGACAGTCCGACCAGGATGGCGGGCACGGCGCCGATGAACGGCCCGAGATATGGGATCAACGCCGTGACGCCGGCAATCAATCCAAGCGCGATTGGATCCGGCAGCCCGATCGCCCAGCACGCAACGCCAGAGCACAGCCCGATGAGGCCGGCAATGACGAGTTGGCCCCGCACATAGGCGTAGAGCATCTTGCGGACCTTGCGCCAGATCTGGTCGAAGTCCGCGCGGTAATCATTCGGTACGAAACGGCGAAGGTCGCGGCGAACGGCAGGTGCTTCGAGCGCGAGAAGGAACGCGACGATGAACATGAGCAACAGCTGCAGGACCGTGGTCAGTGCAGTCAGGCCCAAGGTGACGGCGTTGCCAAACTGACCGAGCAGATATTCCCTGAGGTGCGAGTTGATGCTCTGCGTCACGCCTTTGAGGTCGATGTCGATTCCAAATACTCGGATTGGTTGCAGGCTGTTCAGCCGGTCCTGGGCGGAGGCGGTGAGGTTGGGAAGCTGAACCTGGAGCTGATTCACCTCGCTCACGCCCAGCGGCACGATCAACAGGACCAGGCCGGCCAGCACGATGATGATCGCGATAAAGACCAAAACGATCGCGAGGATGCGGGGAATGCCAGCGGCGTGAAGTCGCGCCACGGCGGGCTGGATCAGGAATGCGATCGCCGATCCAAGAACGAAAGCTCCGAGAAAGTCGCGGAGGAGGAAGAGGACGACGATCGCGACGATAAGAGCCGCGATGCCGAAGGCGATCTGCAGGTAGCGCCGGCGCCGCTTCGGATCGAGAGACCACGCCGAGGCCGTGACCCCGCTGATCGGGGCAGGACTCTCGAGTTCTCTCTCGTGGGGCGCTCCGGGCTGCGGGTTCGGACGCACGTTACGCAATCATCCGCAGTATGACGAGCGGAACCAGAGCCCGACCCGGTTTAGGTCTTGGCCTGCTGGAGCGCGGCCTCCTCGTAAGCGGCACCGTGGAGAGGATTCGTAGTACTACGCCCAGCAGCAATGGCATACAGCGCGAGGAGGACCAGCCCGACGCCGAGGACTCCATACGCAGCAGCAGGACTGAACTGCTGGGTGAGGAAACCGCCGACCGCGGTGCCAATGATGCTGGCCGTCTGAACAAGCCCGAATCGTGTGGCCATCACACTTCCGCGATTGGCTGGATCGGCCGCTTCCATCAAAGCTGTCTGATTCGCGACCGCGTATATAGGGTTGCCGAACGAAGCAAGCAGGAGGGCGAGTCCTATTACCAATAGGGAGGGACTAAGGGCGATAACTAATGAGAACACTCCCGTCAGCATTAGACCTGCGCCAACGGTCCGCATCGATCCGATGGTGGAGAACCTTGCTACGACCAAGGACCCAGCAAGTATTCCCAATGCCAGGACAAGTTCTAGCGTCGAATAGACCTGGCCACCGTAGGTCTGGCCTCCGCGGGCATATGCGAGAGCGACCAGCGCAGGAAAGCTGATTGGGATTAGAAATGCCGCCAGGACTCCGATGACCAGTTGCGACCTTGCAGCCACGAGGGACCACGATCGTCTCAGTGCACCGGATACCGATGCTGCTTTCCTTCCTCCTCCCAAATTGCGAACACCCAGAATGACCGCAGCGGCCAAGGCAAACGTCATGGCGTCGGCTATAAACAGCAAGTTCGTGGAGGTCGGCGCGAGAGCCAAGATCCCTCCCGCCAGACCGAAACCCACAGCCCCTGAAAGCATCGTCGTTGCGGCGACCATCGCATTAGCTTTGCCGACTTGCCCGATAGGCACCAAGCTCGGTATGGCCGCCTGTCGAGCCGGTTGGACCACGGCATTGATGGAGGAAAGCAAAAGCAATATCGGAAAGATCAGCCACCATCGGCCTCCCTGGATCAGGAAGGCAGTTCCAACCAGCATTACTGCCCGTACCGCCTCCAGTCCAGCAATCAGACCCCTCCTAGATACTCTGTCGGTCAATCCACCGAGCGCGCTGCTCATGACGATGGTCGCAACGGCTTGCACGATGAAAGCAAGAGCAACAAACCGGGGATCCTTGGTAGCTAAGTAGATCGTCACGAGAGTCGCGACCTGCGTAAGGGGATCACCGAGGGCCGAGATTCCAATCGCAGTAATAAGACTGCTGAATCCTGGATTGTTTCGCAGAACGCGATAGGTCGTTATTCGTCGTGGTACCTCGGGGCGGTCAGGAACTTCGAGGGGCTTAAGTCCATGTAACTCGCGTAGTGCGTCCACTACGTTCGGGTCGTACCAGTGGTTAGCACGGCGACTAATGTCTTCCACAGCCTCGATCGGTGTCATCAACGAAGGCCTGTAAAGACGAGCACCAGTAATCGTGTCGAATGAATCCGCTACCGTGAGAATGCGAGCGCCAAACGGAATCACGTCTCCCTTCAGGCCTGCTGGGTAGCCTGTGCCATCCCACCGCTCGTGATGGTGCCTGACGATTGGCGCAACTTCTGCAAGTGCCGAGTGCTGAGCGATCATGTCGGCTCCGATGTCCGGATGCCTTCGCATGATCTCCCATTCCTCTTCGCTCAGCGGACCAGGTTTGTTCAGTATGTCGTCACGGATTCCGATCTTGCCAAGGTCGTGGAGCGCCCCGGCAGTCCGAATCAGGTCGCATTCACGATCACCAAGCTCTAGATGCTCACCCAACTGTCCCGAAAGTTCCGAGACGCGAATCGAATGCGATTCGGTGTATCGATCGCGCGCGTCTAGCGCCTGTGCAGCTAGATCGAGGGTCTGGTCCTTCAGTAGAGCTTGGCGCTGAGCATCCGCAACGTTTCCTCTCACAGCGAGCACGAACCCGAACAATCCCGGAGCCATGATGTATCCGACTGGATTCAACAGCAACAATCGAATGATTCCGCCTGAAAAACTCAGCGCGAGAGTCGCCAGCAAGGTGGATGGCCCAACGTTTTCGAACACCGTCGTCAAAAGCGATACGCGTCCGACATAGGACATGCCCAACGCAGTTAGGAGGTAATTGAGACCGACGGATGACACAGCGTAAATGGCAGTCTGCGCGGGTAATGTCCACCAAGCGGACTCGGGCATCGACGCCACGGCAAGTGAGGGGATCACATGCGCAATTGCCGACATCGCGCGGTTGAATAGGAAAGCCCACCAGCTAATGGTTCGACCCGGCAGCCTGCCGTCGAACACCGCTAACCACGCAACCATTCCTACGCCTGCGCCAGGGGCGTAGAGGCCGGCAGCGACGAGGAGCGGATCAACCACCGACTGGTGGCCGCGCCTCCATGGGATCGGACGCAGGGCTGCAATCTGAGTACCGACACCGAGGTAGAGCAGCGTCGCGTATGCAGTTGTGGTTTGGGGCACAGGGTGGACGATCCAGCCGAGTGCGACTACAAGAAGGCCAGCCACGATCACCCCGGCCATAAAGACCTGGGCCGCCCACGGCAAGGATCTAAAGGGCGTCAAGACGTTGGAATTCTAGACCGGGGCTTCCGCCCCAGATCTTAATAACGCAAGAGTCCGCCGAAGCGGACTCGTGACTATCTGCCTAGAAGATCCACTGGCCGACGACGCGCTGCCTAGAACCGCCGCGCAGTAGTCGTCTGAACATGCGCACCATGCTCGAACTCCCTCCTATCCCCTAGATTCCCGTCGCTTGCCGCTGCGTTTTCCAGGTCACTTTCGGTGGCCATAAGTCTCGGGGTCGGTTCGCGCCTTTGGAAATCGTCAAATGCCATGAAGACGCCTCATGGAAAACCATGGTCTGCGTGTGACGGTTCAGAGGTCGGCGAGTGTAATCAGACCCAGCTTGAGCGCCGAACTAACCGCCTCGCCACGGTTGCCGGCATTCAGCTTCTTGAAGATATTGTGCAAATGAGTCTCGACCGACGGGGCGGCGAGCCCGAGGTCCTTTGCCAGACGCTTGGTGGTCTGGCCCTTTGCAATCCCCCGCAGAACTTGCATCTCGCGTGACGTTAGGGAAACGGCTGCATCGGCAGACAAGGGTGTTGTAGACGCCACCCGCTTGAGAACATCGGGGATCATCCTGCGGGGCACAGGGCTGTCGCTCCGCATGGCTGCCAGCAATGCCCGCTGCAACTCACCTGGCCCGACATCTTTCAATACGTACCCTGCGCACCCTGCCTGAATCATTCGCAGGAGATCGTCGCTGGATTCGGATACAGTCCACGCAACAATCGTTGTGGTTGGGTATTTTGCGAGAAGCGCCTTGGCAGTCGTAGGCCCATCCATTACAGGCATGTGGACATCCATCAACACGAGGTCAGGTTTTAGGTGGTCCATTGCCGCAAGGGCATCGGACCCCGATGAGGCCTCACCAACGAATCGAAGGTCCGGTGAAGAACCCAGCATGGCGCGCGCTGCGGTGCGAGGGACAATGCTGTCGTCTACAACAAGGACCCGGTACTTCTTGTGATCGGACGGAGTCTTCGCGATGCCGCGCAGCTTACCAACAAGCCATCGGTCCGCACGACTCTGGCCTATGGATACCTAGCGTGCCTTTCGGGCCTAACCATTGCCGCCAACTACGTGTCGCGCGACTACGGCGCATCGCACCCTGACAACGCGATTGAAGTCGTATACCTCGTCATCGTGCTGGTTCTATTGAGTTCTGTTGATGTTCGAATTGAGCGAGGTCGCCTCAGCCTGTCAGGCATAGCCATCGGGACGGGAGCGATGTTGCTCAATCCACTCCACGCAACTATCGTTGGGCTTTCGCTAGGAGTCTCCATGGCCCGGCGCGGTCAATGGCCGATTTTAGGCAACACGATCATGGCCGCTACCTACGCGTGCTTTGGGGCGTTGGTTGCTGCGCGCCTTCGGAGCGACGGGACGCTCACAATCGAGTCTCGAGCTCTTGTGCTCGTTGCCGTAAATGTTGCGAGCTGGATTTTGGTCGGAATTGGCCTATCGCTGCGCACCGGCGAATCGATACGAAGCATCGTTAGACACAACTTCACGGCCCAGTTCTACGTCGCGTATGCATATTTTGCGTTGGCTTCGCTGCTGACTAGTTATCTGCTGGATGGCTCACTCTTGGGTTATCTCCTGTCGACAATCGTCTTCGTACTAGCTCTTGCTTTGACGGACACCATTGCTGGGCGGCGGGTTCGGCGTGTTCTCGAGTCGGAGCTTTCCGATGCGGATCGGCATCTCTTCCACAGCCGAGCCGTCGAGGGCGTCGTCCACAACCTTCGCAACCACATGGCCACCGCCGTTGGATACCTGAAGGAGATCGATCCTCGCCGACTCGATCCCGTCGACCGCGACGCGGTTGAGACGGCCACCGCCGCCGCGAACGACGCCGTGACGGTCCTGCGAGGCCTGTCACAGGGGGCGACGCCGCGAGTCAGCTACGCGACCGAGCCGATCGATCTCAACGAGCTCGCCTCGCGGGCGTTGGATATGGCGCGACCACGGGCGCGGTCGAAAGAAGTAGAGCTCGGACTCCGAGAATCGCCAGAAGACGTCAAAGTCAGAGCAGACCCGTTGCTGCTTCGCGAAGTCATCACCAACCTGCTCAATAACGCAATCGACGCTGCTCCACAGAAGGGACGGGTCGACTTGAAAACCGGACGTCGCGGCAACGGGTCACCGTATTGCAGCGTCGCGGACAATGGTCCCGGTGTTGCCGACGAGAACCGCCATCACCTCTTTGAGCCGCACTTCACGACCAAAGAGACGGGTACTGGTCTCGGCCTCTTCATGTCCTATGGCGTGGTCCGCGAGCATCAGGGCCAACTATTGTTCGAAGGAAACCGCCGCGGTGCGGTCTTCACGGTCGTGCTGCCTCCCTTTACCGGTTGACCGCCTTCGCATGCGGGCTCGGCTGAAGATGAATGGCCACAACAGCTAACAGAGATTGGGCCCAGCACGGCAGCCACTGAACGAGCCGACCGCGAAAACTAAGAAAAGGCCGAGCAATACCAAGAGAACGCCCAGCGCCAAAGCTAGCCCGCACCCGAAGCTTCTCCATCTAGCCACGGGCGTGTTCATTGCGGAGTTTGCGTGCGTACGCCGTCTGCCGAGTAGCGCAACGGCTAGCGCTATTCCGATGGACACAAACAGAAAGACCAGCACGGATCGCGGCGGCTGTGGCTGCGGCAATCCTAACTCCACCGCTCGGCAGCGACCCGCAGCAGGACTTGCTGGTTGGAGTTGGTGCTCTCGTTGCCGTTCCCAGCTAAATGGCGTTTGCCTCATACGTGAGGTTGTCGTGCGCGAGCATGAAGGCCAGTTATTGTTCGAGGGCAATCGCAATGGCGCGGTCTTCACGGTGGTTCTGCCACCTCGGCGCCTGACTCGATCGCGGGCGAGAGCCTGGTCAACCAATGCCATCACGAGCCAGGCTTATACTGGGCACGTCGGCCGCACGTCTGAGCAGCCTTCTGGGTTGGGAGGAGGTTATGCAATGAGAAAGCTTATTCGGCCATTGCTAGCGATCGCGATGCTCGTCTTTACGTCTGGCCCGCTCGCGACGACTGCCTCGGCTGGCAACAAGAATCCTGAGTGGTATCTGCCCCAGAACCATATTTCCCAAAGCGCTGATGTTCTCGCTCGGGTCCTCAATGGCAACCTAACCCAGTCTTCCGCCCTCAATTCGGGAAGCCAGTGCCCGGCCGAGACCAGTACCACCGGCAATGTTCAGGTGAACTGTCGGGCAGAAGATGACGCTTCCGGACGAAACACGCAGAGCGAAACATCAGTCGCCGCGGTGGGCAACAAAGTCGTGGTCGGTTACAACGACTCCCTTGTTTGTTGCCTGCCCGCAATAAACCTGAGTGGCTATTCCGTCTCCACTGACGGCGGACAAACCTTTACTGATAAGGGCGACCTTCCCTGGAGCGGGAACGTCCAGCCTATCGGCGATCCCTCCTTGGCGGCAGATGATCAAGGCAACATCTTCTACGCCACCCTTGCGTTCCAGGGGCCGTTCGCGCAGTCTCTCATCGCGCTCTATGAGATGCCGGTGGGAAGCAATGCCTTCCGGTTGCTGTCGATTCCGATCAATGTGGGCAACGCCCGCTCATTCTTCGCGGACAAGGAATTGCTTGCCATCGGGCGAGATGGCAACGGCCAGCTGCACTTCTACATCACGTGGACTCACTACGCGCACTCCTTCGTTGAAGGGCCAGTCACGCTGAGCGATTCGACAGACGGCGTGAATTGGCGCACGACGCCGATCTCGGCGGCTAACGCATGCGCTCCGACGACGCCGGGCTCGCACCCGATCCCGGCCGGCAGCACTCTGTACATCTCTTGGGAACAGTTCGATGCGGCGGCTTGCGCCACACCCAACTCAACCGTGACCAGCGGTACGCAATTCACGGCCACAGTGGAGGTTGACAGCGCAACAGTCACGCGTATCACCCGGGTAGCGCGAGTGCATGGAGCCGGAGACGTAATCACTTTCTGTGGCTTCGCCAACCTGGAAGTAATTGAGACGGAGCCAGGCCACGATTCCCGCCTGTTTGAAGCTCCGGCCAGCACCATCGACCCTAACGGCACGCTATACGAGGTGTGGAACGATCGCCCACTGGGCCCAGGGGGCCGCAATTCGAACGCGACCCGCATCTTTCTCAGTTTCTCGCGAGACGGCAACCTGACCTGGAGCAACCCCCAGGTCATTAGCGGTGCGATCGCATCTAACTTCATGAACGATCGCTACCAGCCCGGCATCGTAGTGGACAGTCAGGGCCTGCACGCCAGTTGGTATGAGCGTGTGCGGAATTCTGGTGGGGTTGGTCTGCTGCGTCGAGATGGCGAGGATCTGACGCTGGCCACGTCAACCAAGTCGCCAATGCCGGGAAATGAGATTCCTCTCAGCACGGTCAACTTCCCTATCTATCAGACCAATCCCAATCAAGACCCGATCATCGCCGCTTGCTACATGGGTGATTACAGTGAGATTGGTTCGAACGGCACGACTCGCTTTGCAACCTGGGGCGACAACCGCAACGTCGTCACGACGTCGGCCGGTATGACCGAGAATCAGGCGGACGTCTTCCTGCAGTCGTTCTAGGTAGGTGAGGGGCCGCCCAGGCCCCTCATTAGCTCCGGCCGGTGCCGCTGCTTGACGGATTTTCTTGTAAAGCGCTGATCGGGAACGATTGCGCACAAGCGATACGACAGTTGAGGGGGGAACTCATACGTGAACGTCACGTGCGTTGGCATCAAGGCCAGTTAATTTTCGAAGGCAACCGCCGAGACGCAGTTTTTACGGTCACACTTCCACCTTTCAGCTGGTGAGAGTTGCGGTGCTCGACCTGAGTCGTCAACCCGCCAACGGAGATTGGCACCGGCAGCGCAGTCTCTGTCGCCGGCCCGCAGGGCCCAAGCACGAGTTGGATTCCCGGCTCCACTTTGCTTCCGAATGCAGAAGCGACGGCCTAGACTGCGTCCGCCACGACTACCTCCGACCAAGAATCGGATCCCTCTAGCCCTGGGTACGGATTGCCTAAGGCCCTGCCTGACGCACCCGCGGCTGGTGGCAGTTATACATCTCAGGAACCGCGATTAGTGTTCAGGCCACGCCTCCTGGCTTGGCTTTGGATCCTGCCCACCTCAGGTTGCGGCTTGGTCCTCGCGGGGTGCAACCTGATTGTCCTGGCTGGGGGGCAAGCGAGCCGTGACTCGATTGGCTATCTGGTCGGGTGGGGTTTAGTCGGGCTGGTCATCCTGGCAACTCCGATCGCCAATTTCATTAATGCTGAAGTCAGTTTGGCAAACGGTCTAGTTACTAAGCGCGGAGTGTTTCGCACTGTCCATCGCTGGAACGCCTCCGATATCAATCGCATCCACCCCTATGTCCGTTGGATGAGCGGAGACAGCGATTTTATCGATTATGTCGTCTATCGCTTCATGTTGAGCAGCGGCGGCATTGCTTTCACGCTTTCGCAGGCGTGGTGGCGAACGTCAGACATCCAGGCTCTGGCGGCTGGCCTCAATTTGTTGGTGCCGACACCATCCCGTTCTTGAAGTTCGGCGGTTACGTGGGCGCCGGGGATCAGCGATAGCGGTCAAGACGTCCGGTCTCATTTAGGAGATAGTCGCGCGCTGGCATCAAGGCGAACTAATTTATGAAGGGAACAGGCGAGGTGCAGCCTTTACGGTGACCCTCCCGCCTTACTAAGGCTGATCCGCGCTTAGGTCGACGCGACGCGGACGGATATGCCTGGCTCGAGTAACGCGCCGCCCCCCGCGACGACAACAGTCTTGCCGCTAGAGAGGTCTACCGCAACAGAATCCGTGTCGGGCATGCCGTCGATCAGACGGATGACGAAGGCGGCTTTTCCATCCACGCGGAAGCGGAGTTTGGCGTGCACGTTCAACGCCTGCGGGTGGGACTGGAGCTGAGGGAGCGGCAAAGTGCGCCGCCCGCCACTCGCATCCCAGAGTTCCAGGCGGTCCTGGAAGAGCACGCCGATCTCGGCTGTGCCCGGTCGCCATCCTGCGGCGAGGATCCGCTCGCCGCCGACTGCGCGGAGTTCGATCCCGGCCGCATACGAGGTAGCCGGCCAGGCCCGTAGGACGCTTGCCGGATCCCCGAGACCCAGCACGTGCTGTGAGTCGTTGCTCGCCTCGACGACGTAGAGGCCGGGCCCCGCGTCCGAGCGCTTGGCCGTGCCTCCTTCCTCGACCACGTAATAGCTTCGGGCACCGCTGCTGGATGGCTCGTAGGCTGCGATCAGGCGCGCCTTCCGATCCCACGCGAGTGGCACTACATTGGCGTTCGCGATGCGGATGATCTCTCGGGGCTGGCCGGCAGCCACATCGACCACACGAACCGCCGTGTACGCGGGCGGCCCGTCGACGGCGGGGACGGCCTGGGCACCGTTCACACCCACGACGAGCCCAGTGCCGTCGCTTGACCACGCCATGTATAAGGCAGACTCCCTACCGCTGGTTGTGAGGAGAGTGCGCGGGCTGGCATTCCGCACCATCTCGATGACGCGCAGCTCGTTCTCTGACCAGTACGCCAGCCGGCGTCCGTCCGGCGACACGATCGGCCAGGCGTCACCGATACCGAGGTCGAACACGGGCTGCGGGTCGCTTTCTAGGCGGACTCTCAATCCGATGGCCGGGTCATTGACGGAGAGCCGATTGATGAGGAAGCCGAAGCGGTCATCAAACACAGTTGCGAGGCTTGGCCTTGGCGTGATGCTGGTCGTGGCGACCGTTGAGGGCCCGCTGCCGCATGCCACCACCACAATCAAGGCAGCCAGGACGGGAATTGAACCGCGCTCGCGCACCTTCATCAAGCCGATTAACGGGCTGAGGCTGCGCCGGTTACGGCATCGTTCCATCGCACGTCAAGTCAGGATGGATGACTTCCAGGTCCTACCTGGCAGCTTCGCTCCGTCTCATAGCTGACCGTCATGCGCGAGCATCAGGGTCAGCTGATTTACGAGGGGAGTAGACGCGGCGCAATTGTCACGGTCACGCTTTCACCCTTTGCAGGGTAGTCAGCCCGCCTTACCGATCGCGATTCTGGCGGGCTTCCATCACGATCCATGCGATCCCGATCGCGACGGCCACCACGACCACAACAATGACGGCCAACACGAGTCCGATGGGCGCGATTGTGGTCACGGCAACAGAGTCTAGGTCGATGTCCGGCGCTTGATCGCCGCCGCCAGCTCTTCCAGCTCGACCGGCTTGACCAGGTAGTCGCTCGCCCCCAGGTCGTCCGCCAGGGCCCGAGAAGCAGGGTCCGCCGCCCCGGTGACGACAATCGGTCGTGCGGCTCTCAGAGCGACCAGCTGGTCCGCATCGAGCGACGCTGACAATCCGAGGTCGAGCACCACCACCTCGCGCGGGCGCAACGCACGCATGCGACTCGCCGACTCGGCCTCGTAGCCCAGCCGGCGCAGCCCCCGGGCTGTGAGCTCGGCCAGTCGCTCGTCGTCGTCCAGCACCAGCACCGCCACGATCTGGAACGCAGCCGCCTCGACCCGACCGAGCAGGTCCAGGGCTTCCCTCAAGTCGCCCAGCAGCCGATCGACCGGGACCGGATCGCCATCGGTCCGAGCCAGCTCCAGCTCGGCCCGCGCTCGAGCCAAGGTCGACCGGAGGCGATGCATCGCCGCCGCCAGCTCAGGGCTGGACGACGAGCCTGTAGCCGATCCCACGGACCGTCTCGATCCACTCCGGCTCGCGCATCTCACGCCGGATCTGGTGGACCGCCTGCTCCAGGCTGTGCTCAAAGCCCCGGTAGGAGGTGCCCCACACCTGGTCCAGCAGCTCCGCACGAGTTACCACCTCGCCTGAGCGATTCGCGAGCAGCTGCAGCATCAGCAAGGGACGCCGCTCGAGCTTCAGGACGCGATCGCCGAGCCGAGCCTCACCTCGTGCCGCATCGAGGTGCAGACGTCCCCGTGAGATCGCGCCCGGCGCCGATGCCCGCTCGCGTAGCGCCCCGCGCACTCGAGCCAGCACGACCTGCCGGTCCGTGCCTTTGACGATGTAGTCGGTCGCGCCGCGCTCGATGCCGACCACCTGGTCGCCCGGCGAGTGACGCGCGCCGGTCAGGATGATGACCGGAAACGGGATCCGGTCCCCGCCCGAGCGCAACGAGTCGAGGACCTCTGGCGCCTCCATGTCCGGCATCTCATAGTCCAGGAGCATCAGGTCGGGAGACACGGATCGGATCAGCTCGAGCGCTTCGGTGCCACTGCTGGCCACGTCCACGGAATAGCCGGCGCGACGCAGCAGCTCGGCGGTCAGCTGTGCTGTCCGCGGTTCGTCATCGACCACCAGCAACTTGGCGGGCACGCCCCGATTCCCCGCCCGCAAACTAACAGGTTCAGGGAAACTTGAGGAAACGCTGAATCAGCGCTGAGGTCAGGAGCGCGCAGGGGACATAACCTGCGGGCATGGGCCAGCTTCCAGACCTCCAAGAAGCCAGGCGCCGGCTGGGACTGGCCCTAAGCTCCGTATGCCACGACCGCTGGGTCCTCGGATACCTTCGTAACGGAGCGTTGCAACCAATCGCGGCCTCCGAGGTCTCCCGTCGTTTCATGCAGACCCGGCCGCTCATGCCGCCATCGCGACGCGCTCTCTACGAGAAGCGCCCGCTTGTCATCAACACGATCTTCGAGAAGCCCGAGACGAGTGAGTACGACTGGGAGCTCGACTGGCCCGCGATCCTGTACGCGCCTGTCGGCGAGATGGGCCATCGGCCCATTGGGCTCCTGATCATCGGTTGCCGGCGCGACCACTGGTACACCGAAGAGGACGTCGCCTACACCCACACGCTCGGCTACAGCCTTGCCCCTTTGGTGACCGCGCTCCGTGGACCGCTCAGCAAGCTCAACGTGAGCGAAGGTGAGGTGGCTCAGCTGCTCAGCTACGGGCTCTCGACGCAGGAGATCGCCAGAGCGATTCGCACCGATGATCGCCACGCGCGGTCGTTGGTCGACAACGTCACCAAGAAGCTGCGATCCGTCTCCGCGGACGACCTGATGTTTCCCATCGTCCAGATGAAGCGCAGGGCCTTCCGGCTGTGACCT
>VBGV01000236.1 GCA_005880755.1 Chloroflexota bacterium | reverse complement strand
CTTCGCGATGTACTCGGCGCAGAGCGCCTGGTTGGCGAAGCTCATGTCCATGACCGCGGCGGGGTGACCTTCGGCGCCCGCGAGGTTGATCAACCGGCCCTCGCCGAGCAGGAACAGCCGGCGCCCATCCGCGAGCCTGTACTCCTGCACCAACGGCCGCGCATTCCGGACGCCCGTCGCCAGCTCGTCGAGCGCCTTGAGGTTGATCTCCGAGTTGAAGTGACCGGAGTTGGCAAGGATCGCGCCGTCCTTCATCACCTCGAAGTGCTGGCGGTCCAGCACGTTGACGTCGCCGGTGACCGTCACGAAGATGTCGCCCACGCTCGCCGCGTCGTCCATCTTCAGGACTCGGAAACCATCCATCGCGGCCTCGAGCGCCTTGACCGAGTCCACCTCGGTGATGACCACGTCCGCCCCGTGGCCCTTCGCCCTCGACGCGAGGCCGCGACCGACCCAGCCGTAGCCCGCGATGACAAAAGTCTTGCCGGCCAATAGGACGTTGGTTGAGCGGATGATTCCGTCGATCGTCGACTGGCCGGTGCCGTAGCGGTTGTCGAACATGTGCTTGGTGTCCGCTTCGTTCACCGCGACGATCGGGTAAGCCAGCACGCCGTGCTCGGCCATCGCCCGGAGTCGGATCACGCCGGTGGTCGTCTCCTCGGTGCCGCCGATGACCTGAGGCAGCTGCTCGCGCCGAGACTTGTGCAGCACGGAGACAAGGTCCGCCCCGTCGTCCATCGTCAGCTGCGGACCATGGTCGAGCGCGGCTTCGATGTGCTCGTAGTAGGTGTCGTTGTCCTCTCCACGGATTGCGTATGTCTTCACCGCGTGATGAGAGGCGAGGGCGGAGGCGACCGCATCGTTGGTCGAAAGCGGGTTGGACGCGCACAGCGCCAGGTCTGCGCCTCCGGCCTTGAGCGTGAGCATCAGGTTGGCGGTCTCGCTCGTCACGTGAAGGCATGCGGCCAGGCGCAGGCCTTTGAGCGGCTGGTCTTTGGTGAAGCGCTGGCGGATGAGGCCGAGGACCGGCATCTCGCGCGCGGCCCAATCGATGAGGTCCTGGCCCTGCGCGGCCAGGTTCACGTCCTTCACGTCGCTGCCCTTGGAACTGACCTTCACGATTTCTCTCCTAGTAGGTGATCTCGCTCACCAATTTGATGTCACTCAGTTTCTGGCGGCCGTCGAGGTAGCCCAGCTCGATCAACACCTGGACCCCAACCACGTCCGCGCCCAGCTTCCGCATCAGCCGGACCGCGGCCGAAGCGGTTCCGCCTGTGGCAAGAACATCATCCACGATCAGGACCTTCTGGCCGGGCTGGACCGCATCCGAATGCACCTCGAGCTGGTCGGTCCCGTACTCGAGGTCATAGGACTCCATCACGGTCATCCATGGCAGCTTCCCCGTCTTGCGGATCGGCACGAAGCCCGCATCGAGCTTGACGGCGATCGCCGCCCCGGGGATGAAGCCGCGCGCTTCGATGGCCGCCACCAGGTCGGGCGGGTCCTTCGCCCACGCCCTCGACATCAGGTCGACGACCTCGCGAAAGATTCGTTTGTCACCGAGCAGCGGCGTGATGTCGCGGAAGATGATTCCCTTCTGCGGATAGTCGGGCACGTCCCGGACGTACCTCTTTAGCTCTTCTGGTGTCGTCATAGCACTGAGCGAAAGTATTCAAGAGTTTTGCCCAGGCCGTCTTCCAGGCCGACCTCCGGCTGCCAACCGAGAACTTCGCGGGCCCGCGCGATGTCGGGCCGGCGTTGCTTCGGATCGTCAACCGGAAGCTCGCGATGCTCGATCGGGCTCTTCGACCCGGCGAGCCTGATGATCGTCGCGGCCAGCTCGAGCACGGTCACCTCTTCCGGGTTGCCGAGGTTGACCGGCAGCTCGTCGCTCTTGTCGAGCGCCGCCAGCACGCCTCGGACGAGGTCGGAGACGTAGCAGATGCTGCGCGTCTGCGATCCGTCGCCGTAGACGGTCAGCGCCTCGCCACGGATCGCCTGGGCCATGAAGTTCGGCACCGCACGACCGTCAGAAATCTGCATCCGGGGACCGTGCGTGTTGAAGATCCGCACGATCCGTGTATCGACTTCGTGTGACCGGTGGTAAGCCATCGCAAATGCCTCGGCGCAACGCTTGGCCTCGTCGTAGCAGCCGCGAGGCCCGATGGGATTCACGTTGCCCCAGTAACCCTCGGGCTGCGGATGGACCAGCGGGTCGCCGTAGACCTCCGACGTCGACGCCAGGAGAAACGTCGCGTTCTTCGCGCGCGCGAGGCCGAGCATGTTCATCGTCCCGAGCGTGCCGACCTTGAGCGTGTGAATCGGGTTGGCGTCGTACTGGGGAGGTGACGCAGGCGAGGCGAAATGCAGGACGTAACGAACGTCGCCGCCGATGAAGACGCCGTGATTGACGTCCGCCTGGCGAAACTCGAAGTCCGGATTGTCCTGGAGATGCCTCAGGTTTTGCGGCGAGCCGGTGATGAAGTTGTCGAGGGCAAGCACCCGCACGTCACGAGCGAGCAGCGCCTCGCACAGGTGCGAGCCGATGAAGCCCGCTCCGCCGGATACGACCGCCCTCGGTTTATTCGCGGCCAATGCCGCGATACGTGAAACCCAGACTCCGCATGAGGGCCGGGTCGTAGATGTTGCGGCCATCGACGATGACGGGACGGCGCATCAGCTGCTTGATCCGCGCCATGTCCAGCTCCCGGAACTCGTTCCATTCCGTGACGAGGACGAGCGCGTCCGCACCGGCCGCCACCGCATACGCGTCCTTCAGGTACTCGACGTCGGGAAGCAGCACCCTCGACCTCTCGACCGCCGCTGGGTCATAGGCACGGACCTCGGCGCCCGCCGCCAGCAAGACCTTCGCGATGTCGATGCTCGGCGCCTCGCGCATGTCGTCGGTGTTGGGCTTGAAGGAGAGGCCGAGGAGGCCGATGACACGCCCTGGAAGCTCATCGAGGCATTGGCGCAGCTTGTCGATGACGAGCATCCGCTGGTCACGGTTGATGTCCATCACCGCGTGCAACAGTTCGGGGTGATAGGCGAACCCTTCCGCAAACGCAGTCAGGGCGGCCACATCTTTGGGAAAGCAGCTCCCGCCCCATCCGATCCCGACGTCCAGGTATTGCGGGCCAATGCGTTTGTCGAGGCCCATCCCCTCCGCCACCAGCTTCGCGTCCGCGCCGACCCGCTCGCTGATCATCGCGATCTCGTTGATGAACGAGATCCGCGTCGCGAGGAACGCATTCGACGCGTACTTCACCATCTCCGCCGTGTAGATGTTCGGCGTGATCAGGACCGGTGCTTCCAGCGGCGCGTAGAGTCGGGCGACCTTCTCCGCCGCCTCCCGGTTGTGGCTTCCGACCACGATGCGGTCCGGATGCATGAAGTCCTGGATCGCCGAGCCCTCGCGCAGGAACTCGGGGTTGGAGACGACCGCAGAGTCATGCTTGGTGTTTCGCTGCTTCAACACCCGCGAAACCATGTCGCCGGTAAGCGGCGGCACCGTGGACTTGTTGACCACGACGAGCGGTCCGTCCATGGCGTCCGCGATCGAGCCCGCTGCCGACTCGACGTAAGAGAGGTCCGCCTCGCCGCCCTCGCCTTCCGGCGTGCTGACGGCGATGATCGCGTACTCGGCGCCCGGCACCGCGTCGAGATAAGAGGTCGTGAACGTCAGACGTCCCGAAGCTGCGTTGCGTTCGACCAGCTCGTGCAGGCCGGGCTCGTAGAAAGGAACGTGGTGCCGCTTGAGCTGCTCGATCTTCTCCTGGTCGATGTCGACCACCGCCACCTTGTTGCCCAGGTCGGCCAGGCATGCTGCTGTCGTCAACCCGACGTAACCCGCGCCGATGACGGCGACCTTGCTCACGGAGAGG
>VBGV01000235.1 GCA_005880755.1 Chloroflexota bacterium | reverse complement strand
GAGCAGCACTTCACCCAGCCGCCTCCGCGCTACACGGAGGCCACGCTGATCAAGGAGCTCGAGCAGCGCGGCATCGGACGTCCGTCGACCTACGCCCCGATCGTGCAGACGATCACCAAGGCGCATGGATACGTCGAGATCAAGGACCGCCGCCTTTACCCGACCCGTGTCGGCGAGGCGGTCAACACCCTCATGGTCGACCACTTCAAGACGATCTCCGACGACGAGTACACGTCGAAGCTCGAGAAGCGTCTCGATGAGGTCGAGAGCGGCAGCCAGGAATGGGTGCCGGTGGTGAGGGACTTCTATGGCCCGCTCCAGCGCATGCTGAGCGCCGCCGAGGAGGCAACTCCCGCCGACACCGATGAGGTCTGCCCCTTGTGCAACGAGGGCCACCTCGTCCGCAAGGCCAGCCGCTTCGGTCCGTTCATGGGCTGCTCGCGCTACCCGAAGTGCAAGTTCCGGCGCGCCCTGACCGTCGATGGTGAGGCGCCTCAGCCCAAGCTGCTGGACGAGCCGTGCCCCAACTGCGGCAAGCCCCTGCAGCTGCGGACTGGGCGGTACGGCGAGTTCGTCGGGTGCTCCGGCTATCCCGAGTGCAAGTACATCAAGCGCGACGCGGCGCAGACCGAGTCCAAGCTCACGGGCGAGAAGTGCCCGCAGTGTGGGGAGGGGGACCTGGTGGAGCGAACCGGCCGGTATGGGCCGTTTGTCGCGTGCTCGCGCTACCCCGACTGCAACTACCGGGCCAACATCGGCAAGGATGGCAAGCCGGGCCAGGGTCCGAAGGTGCTCGACGAGCCCTGCCCGATCTGCGGCAAGCCGCTGGTCGAGCGCAGGGGACGGTTTGGCCTGTTCAAATCCTGCTCCGACTACCCGAAGTGCCCAGGGCCGAAGGGTGTCAAAAAGGCCGAGAAAGCAGTCGAAGCTTAAAAATCCCGGTCCTGGGTATACTCCCTAAGCCAATCCCAAACGGATTGAGTTAGCACGCCCGGGCCAATGCCCCTGTCCTCCATCCGGAGGCGGTTCCTCGGGCGGAAGTAGAACAGGGAGGCAACGTAGAAACGTGGCTCAAGTGACCTTGAAGCAGCTCCTGGAGGCGGGTGTCCATTTCGGGCATCAGACCAGCCGCTGGAACCCGAAGATGAAGACCTACATCTTCACCGCGCGCAACGGCATCCACATCATCGACCTGCAGAAGACCGTCCGCCTGCTCGACGACGCGTGGGACTTCACGCGCAACGTGGCCGCGAGCGGCCGGCCGGTGCTTTTCGTCGGGACCAAAAAGCAGGCCCAGGAGACGATCCAGACCGAGGCCGCGCGCTGCGGCATGTACTTCGTCAACCGCCGCTGGATGGGCGGCATGCTGACCACCTTCAGCACGGTCAAGAAGAGGATCGAGCGTCTCCAGGAGCTGCGCAAGATGCAGCAGGAAGGCCAGTTCGAGCAGATGGCGAAGAAGGAGGCCAAGCGGCTCCAGGACGAGCTCGACCGTCTGATGTTCCACTTCGACGGCATCGCCGACATGAAGCGATTGCCCGGCGCGCTGTACGTCGTGGACCCGCGCAAGGAGCACATCGCTGTCACCGAGGCGAACCGGCTGAAGATCCCGGTGGTCGCGATCACCGACTCGAACTGCGACCCCGACCTCATCACGTACGTCATCCCCGGCAACGACGACGCGATCCGCGCCGTCAAGCTGCTGACCGGAAAGATCGCCGACGCGTGCCAGGAAGGACGCCAGGAGGCTGCTGCACGCGGCGAGATCCTGCCCGAGGTCGAGGAGCGCGAGTTTCTCGAGACGCCTCGTTACGAGGAGATCGAGGAGTACCTCGAGGACGAGGAGGACTACCTGCCGACCGTGTCGGAGGAGGAGTTCATCGGACACACGGCCGACGACGAGGAGGCTCGGTAATGGCGGTGAGCATGGACCTGGTCAAGAGGCTGCGCGATCTTTCGGGCGCGGGCTTCAGCGACTGCAAGCAGGCGCTGGAGGAGGCGGGTGGCGACGTCGACAAGGCGTACACGATCCTGCGTGAGAAGGGAATCGCGAAGGCAAGCAAGCGGGCCGGGCGGGCCACAGGCCAGGGCGTGGTCGAGGCGTACCTCCACAGCCCTTCGCCGGACTTTCCGCCTCAGGTGGGCGTGCTGATCGAGGTCAACTGCGAGACCGACTTCGTCGCCAAGGGCCCAGACTTCCGCAAGCTCGCGAAGGAGCTGGCACTTCAAGTCGCGGCCCTGGAGCCGCGATGGGTCACGCGCGAGGACGTGCCCGACGAAGTTCTTGTCAAAGAGAGGGAAGTCTTCGAGGCGAAGGCGCTGCAAGATGGCAAGCCCGAGCAGGTGATTCCGCGGATCGTCGAAGGCCAGGTCGAGGATTTCCTCAAGCACAACTGCTTGATGGAGCAGGACTACTTCCGCGAGTCGGGCCGGACGGTGCAGCAGCTCGTCGCGGAGTACATCTCGAAGCTCCAAGAAAACATCACAGTCCGGCGCTTCGCGCGATTTAACATCAGGGAGTCCTGATCCAGAACGGCACGGTGGGAGACCGATCACCGAAGTACAACCGTGTGCTGCTCAAGCTGAGCGGTGAAGCGCTTGGCGGCAGCCGCGACTACGGCATCGACCTCGAAGTTGTCGAGACGATCGCGGCGCAGGTCAAGCGTGTGCACCAGATGGGCGTGCAGGTCGCGGTCGTGGTCGGCGGAGGCAACATCTTCCGTGGCCTTGCCGCGACTGAGCGCGGATTCGATCGCGCGACCGGCGACTACATGGGCATGCTCGCCACCGTCATCAACGCTCTGGCGCTGCAGGACGCGCTGGAGCGGACCGGCATTCCCGCGCGCACGATGACAGCGATCCAGATGCCGCAGGTCGCGGAGCCCTACATCAGGCGGCGCGCCGTGCGCCATCTGGAAAAAGGACGAGTTGTCATCCTTGCCGCCGGCACCGGCAATCCGTATTTCACCACCGATACGACCGCCGCGCTGCGCGCGGTGGAGATCGAGGCCGACGTGATCCTCAAGGCGACCAAGGTGGATGGTGTGTACACGGCGGATCCCAAGCGCGATCCCACGGCCACGAAGTTCGAACGCCTCGGCTACCTCGAGGTGCTCAATCGCGGCATCGAGGTGATGGACAACACCGCGCTCACCCTCTGCATGGACAACGACGTGCCCATCGTCGTGTTCAACCTGCTGACTCAAGGCAACATCGAGCGTGTGGTGATGGGCGAGGAGATCGGCACGCTCGTGGGGTCTTCGGCGTGATCGACCCATGATCGATCCAATCCTCCGCGAGGCGGAATCGAAGATGACGAAGTCGGTCGATCACTTCGCTGGCGAGCTCGCGACGATCCGCACCGGCCGCGCCAACCCGGCCCTGATCGACAAGGTCATGGTCCCCTACTACGGCACGCCGACTCCCCTCAATCAGCTCGCCCAGATCAGCGCGCCCGAGCCCCGGTTGCTCGTGGTCCAGGTCTATGACAAGAGCCAGATCGGAACGGTCGAAAAAGCGCTGCGCACGAGCGAGCAGGGCCTGAACCCAGCCAACGACGGTCAGGTCATCCGAGTCCCTATCCCGCCGCTGACCGAGGAACGGCGCCGCGAGTACGTCAAGCTCGTGCGCCAGAGAGCCGAGGAGGCCCGGGTCGCGATTCGCAACGTGCGGCGCGACGAGCTGCACCGCATCGAACACATGCAAAAGCAGGGCGAGGTGCCGGAGGACGACTCGAAACGAGCGTCAGCTCGCCTGCAGAAGATCACCGAGTCCCAGATCGAGAAGGTCGACGCCCTGGCCAACCGCAAAGAGCACGAAGTGATGGAGGTCTAGGGTCTAGCCAACTCCTCCCCATTCATGGGGAGGTGGCGGCGTAGCCGCCGGAGGGGCCGGCCGGTACCCTTTGCTCACACCTTGAGCTCTCACGTCCCCCGTCACATCGGGATCATCATGGACGGCAACGGTCGCTGGGCCCGCGGCCGGGGCCGGCCCGCCAGCTTCGGCCACCGCCAGGGCGTCCGCGCGATCAAGCGCGTGCTCCAGGCGTGCGAGGACCTCGGCGTTCACGCGCTCTCCATCTACGCCTTCTCCACGGAGAACTGGGCACGGCCGCGAGCCGAGGTTCGTGCGTTGATGCGCCTGTTCCACGAGACCATGCAGCGCGAGATCGACGAGATGCACCGCCGCGGCGTCCGCATCGTGGTCAGCGGCCGCCGCGACGAGCTGTCGGCCCGCATGCGAGAGCGCATCGACGAGGCCATGGCGCGCACCGCCAACAACACGAACGGCGT
>VBGV01000234.1 GCA_005880755.1 Chloroflexota bacterium | reverse complement strand
ATACGAAGGCGAAGCAGCGAGGACTGAAGCCGCTCGCGCGGCTCGTGTCCGCGGCACCGGCCGGAGTGCATCCCGACTACATGGGGATCGGCCCCGTGCCTTCGTCCCTCAAAGCACTCGAGAAGGCGGGCCTGCAACCATCCGATATGAAACTCGTCGAGCTGAACGAGGCCTTCGCATCGCAATCGCTCGCGTGCATTCGTCTGCTGGGCCTGGACGAGGAGAAAGTCAACGTCAACGGCGGCGCGATCGCGCTCGGCCATCCGCTTGGCAGCAGCGGCGCGCGACTGGTCAGCACGCTGGTGCGCGAGATGGGACATCGCGACGTGGAATACGGCCTGGCCACTATGTGCATCGGCGTGGGCCAGGGCATCGCGTCGATCTGGCAGCGGGTGTAAGGCTGGCTGAGCGCGATCCCCAGGCGGTGCGGTCGATGTTCGACCGAATCGCCCGCCGCTACGACCTGGTCAACACAGTTCTTTCCGCGGGCACCGACGCCGGCTGGCGCCGACACGCGGCTCGTGAGACGCGGCTCGGGCCAGGCGGATCGGCGTTGGACGTCGCGTGCGGCTCGGGGAAGCTGACCGCGGAACTCTCCAAAATCGCCGCGCCCAACGGCCGGGTCGTCGGCCTCGACTTCAGCCCGCAGATGCTCGAGGTCGCGCGCCGCGAGCATCCTGGGATCGAATTCATCGAGGGTGATGCGCTGAAACTGCCGTTCGACGACGCGAGCTTCGACGCCACGACCATTGCGTTCGGGCTGCGCAACCTGGCCGACCCGATCCTGGGTTTGCGCGAGATGGCCAGGGTCACGAGGGGGCGAGCCGTGGTGCTCGAATTCGTGCGCCCGCCGCAAGGTGTCGTCGGCTCCACGTACCGGCTTTATCTGAAGACTTTGCTCCCTGCCATCGGCGGCCTGCTATCTGGAGCGCCGGCGGCGTATCGCTATCTGAGCGACACGGTCGACTCGTACAGGACGCCGGACGAGCTCACCGCGATGGCCGCGCAGGCCGGATGGTCAGGTGTCCGTTTTCAGAGCCTGGCGATGGGGACGGTCGGGCTTCTCTCCGGGTCGCGCTAAGAGATCCGGTCGACCGCGGCGCGCGCGAGACCGACCAACGTCGGCCGGAGTCCGTCCAGCTCCACCGCTTCGAGCTCGCGCACGGCCGCGTCGACAAGGTGCTGCGCTTCCTGGCGCACGCGCGGCAGCGCTCCACTCGACGTCACCAGCTCCGCGACGCGACCGACCTCGCTGTCGCCAAGCGCGCCGGCGAGCAGGCGCCGCACTTCAGGACCCACGACCCGATCCTCCGCGGCATAGATCAGCGGAAGCGAAAGTACGCGCTGGCGGATGTCGAGGCCGACAGGTTTGCCCGAGCTGGGGCTGAAGTCGACCATATCGTCGGCCATCTGGAAGGCGGTGCCCAGGAGGTCGCCAAAGCGCCCGAGCGCCTGGACCACGTCCGGTGCGGCGCCGGAAAGAAGCGCGCCCGATTCGCAAGCGGCGGCGAAAAGCGAGGCGGTCTTGCCGCGGATGACGCGCATGTAGGAATCCCGGTCGCCCGGATACGAGCCGCGCATGGCGACGTCGTCGATCTGCGAGGCGCAAACCGACTCCAGCGCTTCGGCGAGCGCTGACGTCACCCCGCCGTTGCCGATCTGCGCGATCAGCCGCGTCGCCTTCGCGAAGTAGTAGTCGCCGACGGCGATCGCCCG
Source organism: Chloroflexota bacterium (assembly GCA_005880755.1). GTDB lineage: Bacteria > Chloroflexota > Dormibacteria > Dormibacterales > Dormibacteraceae > 40CM-4-65-16. Next base: position 7,387 of record VBGV01000234.1, on the reverse strand, counting down.
CTCCGGTCCTTCGGCCGCGGCGACGGTCGGCCGACCCCGGCGATGCGTGCTCTCGTCGACGTAGTCGTCGTGGATGAGCGTCGCGTTGTGCAGCAGCTCGACGGCCGCCGCCAGCTCGGCAGCCCGCAGCGGGTCGCTGCGGGGCCCGATCCCGGCGGTGAGCTGAACGAGCTTCGGGCGCAGCCGTTTGCCACCGGCCTCGACCAGGCGGCGCATCGGCGCGGCGACGGGTTCGGGATCGACCATGAGCTGCCGCGCCAGCTCGAGCTCGACCAGCGCCTCGAGCGAAACTTTCTCATCGCGCCGGGCGAACTCGCCGTCCAGCTGGAGCGCGACCTGCCGTTGACGCGGACCGTCGAGCTCGACCGCGAACAGGGACTGCCAGCGACCCAGCACGAGGGCGCCTTCCTCGACCATCACCGTCGCGAACGCGCTGAGCAGGAGCTGGCGGCAGTGAGCGTGCCCATTCGCCGGTTCGCCGAGCGGGACCTCGAAGCGTCGCGCAAAGTCGTCGTGCTCGTAGCCCGCGCCGGCCGGCGCGAGCCGGTCGAGCAGGCTCTCGAAATCGTGCAGAAGCAGCGGTTCGTTCTCGTTGATGGCGAGGCCGAGAGTCGTGTGCAGCGACTGCAGATGGACGCGCCCGTTGCGCAGGCCCGCGCGGCGCACCTCGTCACGGATGCGGTCGGTGATGTCGACGAACTCGGTCGCGTGCGTCGTGGCGAAGTCGAGGCGGTGGCTCAACGCGTCGCGCCCAGTGCCTGACGCAGCAGCTGACGGAGATCCGGCGCGGGTTGTTCGGCCGCGGCCGCGGCCGACGCCGCCTCGATAGCCCGGGCGAATGCGACCTGCACAGGCAAAGGCGCATTGTCGGCGAGCAGCCGCGAGCCGCGGGCGAGGCAAAGGTCGCCGGTCAGGAGAGTGGTCGGCGGTGCGGCGCGGCCGCCCAGGCCCTGGAGTCGCACACCGGACTCGATCAGGGCGGCGGCGAGGGCCAGCCTCGGCTGCACGTCGGGCTCAAAGTGGACGACGGCGTCCAGGTAGGACCCGTACGTCTCCGCAAGGCCGTCCGACCAGAGGCCTTCGAGGCGGTCCAGCTCGCGGTCCAGGAGTTGGACGCTCATTCGACGGTCTCGATCACGCTGCCCGCCAGCTGGCGGAAGGCGGACAGGGCCAGCAGGCAGGACTCGTCGTCTCGGGTGACGACGTAATAGAGCCCGAAGCCGAGCACGGTGTTGAGCACCAGCGGGACCAGGACGTCGCGCGGCACGGTGAGGCGAATCCGCCCGTCGTCCTCCAGGCGGTCGAGCTGCTCCTGGATCACCTCGCGGTAGCGCGTGAACAGCTCGGGGAGGTAAGCCCGCAGGCGCTCGGTGCGCGGCGCCTGGACCAGGAGGTCGAAGGCGGCGAGCTGGACGTCACCGAGCCGGCGGAGCGAGTCCCACAGCGATTCCACGCCGACCTCCAGGACCTCGAGCGGGTCGGTGAGCTGGTTCAGCGTCCGGCGCAGCTCCTGGACCGAGGTCGCGGTGAGGTAGCGCCAAGCCTCGACCAGGAGCTCGGACTTGGTGGGGAACCAGTACTGGAGGTTGCCGATCGCCACGCCTGCCTTGGAGGCGATGGCCCTCACGCTGGTGCCGGAGTAGCCGCTTTCGAGCAAGGACTCGGCCGCCGCGCGGATGATCTGGTCGCGGGAGCTCTCAGTGGCGGTGGCCCCGGTCATACGTATGTACCAATATAGAGAGGCTCAAGATCGGGGTGGGGTGGGGTGAGGCACACGGTCGTGGCCACTAGAAAGCCCATCGCGGTGACGTAGAGAAGGCCTGCGAGCGTCAACCAGTTCGGCCGGAGCTCCAGCCGCTCGTCCGCCATCGCCGCGGGCATGGTAGTGGGTGCGAGCCTTCGACTAATCTCAACCTGTCGATGAGGTCGATCGCGGAAGTCTTTCCCAACCGTCTGTGCGGCGTGTTGCGCACCGAGAATGCCGACGCCGGCTTCCAGGCCTGCCTGACCGCCATGGAAGCGGGCGTGCACACGATCGAGATCACCAAGACCGTCCCGTCGTGCTTCGACATGATCAAGGGCCTGATCGCGACGACCATGGGTCGTTACCCGGTCGGGGTGGGCACGGTCTGGGACCCCGGCGCGGTCAGAGAAGCCAAGCAGGCCGGCGCGTCGTTTGTCGTGACGCCGGTGCTTCTGCCCGAGGTCGCCGACGCATGCCGGCAGGAAGACATCCTCTGCGTGCTGGGCGCGCTGACCCCGACCGAGATCTATCAGGCCCGGCTGGCGGGCGCGGCTCTCGTCAAGGTCTTCCCGATCACTCCGGTCGGAGGCCCGCGCTACATCCAGTCGCTGAACGGGCCGCTCGGAGGGGTGCCTTTCTGGGTCTCGGGCGGAGTGCCGATCGAAGACGTCGGCGCTTATTTACGCCTGGGGGTCAAGGCGGTCGGGCTGACCAATGCGCTGTTCCCACCCGAAGCGCTGGCCAAGAAGGACATGGAGCTGATCGCGCAGAACGCGGAGCGGGCTGCGCAAGCGGCAGCCGCGGCAATAGGCGACTGAGCGGAGGCCCCTCCGGCGGGCATTCGCGACCTCCCCATAAATGGGGAGGAGGTTGCTTTCTAGATCAGCACCCTACGTGGTAGTTGCACATCGTCGCCGTGATGTTCGAGTACAGGTTCAGGAGCTGACCGCCCGTCGCGATCAACGCGATGAGCACGATCAGCGCGACCAGAGCAAGGATGAGCGCGTACTCAACCATTCCCTGGCCCTTTTGGATGAAATGATGATGAATCAACGGAATCCGACCTGAAAGCTTAACCGTCGAGGCCGGGCTGCTGGTCGCTTACTCGTGCAAGAGCTTGCTCGACCACCACACGGACCATCCTCTTGCGCCAGAAGTGGCTGAGATCGGCATTGTCCAGCGGCTTGGCGGGCTTGGAAGCGATCTCCGCAGCTTCGCGGATCACGTCCTCTTGCAGGCGTCTGCCTTTCAGGAATTCTTCAGCCGCCTTCGCCTCGAGCGGATAAGAAGCGACCGCGGAGAGGACGATCCGGCAGCTCTCTACGCGATCACCGTCGAGCTCGACTGCGACGGCCGCGCCCGCGATCGGAAAATCAATCGAGCCCCGGCGGCGCAACTTCACGTATGCGCTCCGTGTGTTGAGAGATCTGCGCAGGCGCAGACAGGTCACAACCTCGTCGGGCTGCTTGGCCATGTACCGGTCACCGTCGTCGCGATAGAGCGCGGTGACGGGGAGCTCCCGTTCTCCGCTCGCGCCGACAAGCGTCACCAGACCGTCGAGGGCGATCGCCATCGGTGCGGTGTCGGAAGATGAGACCGCCCAGCAGCGCGGGCTGCTCGGCGCGACCAGGCATATATCGCCGTCCTTCTTCAAACAGAAACCCGCCGCCTTACGCCATTCGTACGTCATGTCGTAGTAGTTGCAGCGTGTGTCGACGCAAAGATTTCCTCCGATGGTTCCCGCATTGCGCAGCGGAGGAGATGAAACATGGCCGGCGGCTTGCGCGTAGCCGCTGAATCGCTCGTTCAGATGCGGGTCATGTGACGCATGCGCGAGCGTGACGCCTGCATCGATGACGCACTCATCCGATCGATTGCGAATTGCGCGCGGTAGGAAATCGAGACCGATCAGGCTGTCGACCTCGAACTGCCTGCGCTTCAACTTCGGGAAAAGGTCGGTCCCGCCGGCGACGAACATCGCGCGCGGGCCAAGTTCCGCGGCCATGCGTGCGGCCTCGTGAGCGGTCGCCGGGCGGAGATAGTTAAATCGCGGTAATCGCAGCATCTTTGGGTGGCGGTTCCACCTTGATGGTCGGTGGATAAGGGATCGGCGGAAAGCGTTGTGGTCCGTAACGGGCCGGCTCGCCCTTCTCTTTGCGGCGCACGGCCTCGACCACCTTTTCGGGGGTGACAGGAATCTCGTCGATCCACACGCCGAGCGCATCGTGTACCGCGGCACACACCGCAGGCGGCACCGGCAGCAGGGGGCCCTGACCCGCCTCCTTGGCCCCGTATGGGCCTTCGGGGTCGATCGTCTCGACGATGAACGTCTCGATCTCCGGCATGTCGAGAAACGTCGGCGACTTGTACTCGAGCATCGACGGCCACTTGTGCAAGCCTTTGCGAAACGCCTGCTCCTCCATGAGCGCTTCGCCAAGGCCCATGTAGACGCTGCCTTCGACCTGGCCTTCCACGAGCAGCGGGTTGATCGCGCGTCCGACGTCGTGCGCGATCCAGACCTTGTTGACGCGAATCAAGCCGGTGCGCGCGTCGGCGTCGACGTCGACGACGCACGCCGAGTAGCTGTAGGCGGGGCTTGGTCCGACGCCGGAGCCTTTGTAGGGTCCGGCGATCTTGGGCGGGGTGTAGCTGCCAGCGGTCGTGAGGGTGCCGAACCGCGCCTCGGCCAGCATGCTCGCCTCTTCGAAGGTCACGTCATCGATCCTGCGGCCGCTTGCCTCGACCGCCTCGACGAGCAACGCTCGCATCTTTCGCGCCGCTTCCAGCGCGGCGTTGCCGGCCATGAAGGTGACTCGGGACGAATACGAGCCGAGGTCGATCGGGGTCGTGTCGGTGTCGGCTGTCACCAGCCTGATGTCCGAGGGCTGCAGCCCGAGCTCTTCGGCGACGATGGTCGCGAGCACCGAATCGGAGCCCTGGCCGATTTCCATCGCTCCGCAGTACGCGGTGACGCCGCCGCGGTCGACCTTGATCTGCACCTCGGAATGGGGCATGTCGTTCCAGTAGATTGCGGTGCCCGCACCGGAGAGATAGCTGGAGATCGCAAACCCCATGCCGTGCCCCGGCCGCCTCTCGCGGTCGTGGAATCGCGATGCGTTGATGACTCGGTCCGTGCACTCCTCGAGACCGCACGAGGTGACCCGAAGCCAGTTGACGGTCCGCGTGTTCGGCTGGACGAAGTTGCGCCGCTTCAGCTCCACAGGGTCGAGCCCGATATCGTGGGCGATCTTTTCCAGGTGCAGCTCGAGCGCGAATCTCGGTTGGGGCGTGCCGTGGCCACGCTTGGGCCCGCACGGCGGCTTGTTGGTGAACACGCGGCACCCCTCGAACCGATACGCGGGGATGTCGTACGTCACGGTCTGCAGAGCGCCGGTGTAGAAGGTCGAAGCCACGCCGTACGAGCCGTACGCGCCACCGTCGAGTGCGCTCCGGAAATGCATGGCCGTGATGCGGCCGTCGCGGGTCACGCCCGTGCGGACCCACATGAGCACGGGATGCCGGCCGCGGTGCGCGTAGAAGACCTCTTCGCGAGTCAGGGTGCACTTGACCGGACGGCCCGTGATCATGGCGAGCTTGCTGACGATGATCTCGTGCGCGAACGGATCGGTCTTGCCTCCGAATCCACCACCGTGCGCGGCGCCGATCACCCTGATTCGATGCATTGGAAGCTCGAGCACCTTGCTCAAGGCGCGGTGCACGTAATGCACGACCTGCGTTGACGACCAGAGGGTGACCTTCCCGTCGACATAGGTCGCGATGGCGCTGTGCTGCTCCATCGGCAGGTGCGTGTTGCCCTGGAAGAAGAAGACGTCCTCACGAACGTGGTCCGCTCGCGAGAACCCACCTTCGACGTCACCGAACTCGAGCGCCACGAGCTTGTGGACGTTGTTGGGGCCGCCGTAGTCCTGGATTCGCTCGTCTTTCGGGGTCTGGAGGGCGGCCTCGATCGACATCACAGGCTCGAGCACCTCGTATTCGACCTCGATGGCGTCGCAAGCGGCCGCGGCGATTTCCTCTTCGGTCGCCGCGACCGCCGCTATCGGGTCGCCCACATAGCGGACCTTCTCGTGTTCCAGCGCGCGCTCGTCCTGCGTCACTGGCAGGATCCCGAACTTGATGGGCAGATCCAGGCCGGTGATCACCGCCAGCACGCCCGGGATGCGTTTGGCGGCGGCGGTGTCGATCGAGAGAATGCGCGCGTGCGGGTGCGGGCTGCGCAGGATCTTGCAGTGCAGCGTGCGCGGGAGCGCGATGTCGTCGGCGTAGAGCGCCCGCCCGGTGACCTTGGCCGCAGCGTCGACTTTGGGGAGAGGCTTGCCGACGACCCTCATCGCAATCGCTCCGCCGCCAGCTCCACGGCCTGCAGGATCTTGGTGTACCCGGTGCATCGGCACAGGTTGCCCGCGAGCGCCTCGCGGATCTCATCTCGCGTCGGCCGCGGATTCTCCTCGAGCAGCGACCTCGCGGCGAGCAGGATGCCCGGCGTGCAGTATCCGCACTGCGCCGCGCCGAGCTCCGCGAACGCGACCTGGAGCGGATGCAGGTCCGAACCGTTCGCCATCCCCTCGATCGTCGTGATCGCTCGGCCCTCGAGCTGAATCGGCAGCAGCAGACAGCTCAGCTGCGGCTTGCCGTCGATCAGCACCGTGCACGTCCCGCATTCACCGAGCTCGCATCCGTGCTTGGTGCCGGTGAGCTGCATGTCCTCGCGCAGCACTTCGAGCAGCGTCTTGTGCGAGGGCACCAAGAGCTGTCGCGCCTCTCCATTGACGTCGAGAATGAGCACAACCCGTTCGACGTCTCGCATGGCTTCGCGATGCAATTGGTTCACGTCGTTGTTTGACAGTGTAAAGACAGCGTTTGCATACAAAGACCTTTTCGAATTGGCGGGTATGTCACGGTTTCCGCCGCGTTGTTTTTTCGTGGAGCTCCGTCTCCACGAGAGGAAACGTGCAACGCCGGGCGGTGGAGCGGGTGATGAACATCACACTGCTCGGTCGGGCCGCCGTCATCCGCATTGCTCCGCCCGATCGGAGCGGAGTCGTCGACGCGTGGTGACGGTGGCCTCCACTGACGAATCCATGTTCTAGCCGGCCATCTCTCTGATCGCGCGAGCGCAGGCCCACAAGTCCGGCGCGGTCACGTGCGCCCGGCTCGCGGCCGGTTTGGGATCGTCGGGATAGACGAGGATCGTTCGCATCCCCAGAGCGAGAGCGGGCTCGATGTCGTTCTCCTCGCGATTCCCGATCACGACGCAGCGCTCAGCCGGAACGTCGGCCCATCGCATCGCCATCTCGAACACCGCGGGATGGGGCTTCAGGTGCCCCGCATCGACGGAGGTGATGATCCCGTCGACATGGTCCGCCATGCCGAGGAGGCGGAAGTCCTCCCAGTAGCTGTCCGCGTCACGCCAGTAGGTGTTGCTGGCGATCACGTTGCGCATGCCGAGGTCGCGGATCTCGGCCAGCAGCTCGACGGCGCCGGGCAGCGGCCTCATGCGGTCGGAGACCGGGATCGACATGGCCCGCCGGATGCGCCGGATGGTGTCCGCATCAGCCGGCAGTCCGCAACGGCTGAGACACCCGGTGATGAGCATCTCGGCCGGCGAGTTGATCGAGACTT
>VBGV01000233.1 GCA_005880755.1 Chloroflexota bacterium | reverse complement strand
TGTCTGCTGCTTGCGCAACTGGTCGTAACCCGCCAGCTCGAGCGCTCGGTTCAGCGTCTTCTCGTAATCGCCGCTGTCCACGACGAGCCCGAAATTCTGTGTGAACGGGAATTCCTTCGGTTGGATGAAGTTCTTGCGACGGATGGCGACCGGGTCCATCCCAATCTCGTGCGCGACCAGGTCGACCATCCGCTCGACAAGATGGGTTGCCTCAGGGCGGCCCGCTCCGCGGTAGGGATCGGTCGGCACCTTGTTGGTGAGCACTCCTACCGTGCGTGAGGAGATGCCTTGCCACTTGTAGGCCCCGCCCGCCATCAAGCAGGCGACGGTTTGAAATGCCGAGAACGGCGCGCAATATGCGCCGACGTCGAGATACTGCGTGACCCGCATCCCGAGCAGCGTGCCGTCCTTCTTGGCGGCAACTTCCACGTCGTAGTACTGACCTCGCCCGGCGTATGCGTTCTGCACGCTCTCGGTGCGGGACTCGATCCACTTGACCGGCCGCTCGAGCAAGCGTGAGACCGCCGGGACCAGATAGTCCTCGGGGTACGGACTGATCTTGCTGCCGAATCCGCCCCCCACATCGGCCGAAATCACACGCACGAGGCTCTCCTGGAGTCCCATCGCGCCCGACACGAACAACCTGATGAAGTGCGGGTTCTGCGTCGACATCCACATGGTCAGCCGCTTGTCGTAGGCCTCGTAATCGGCCAACACGCCGCGGGTCTCCATGGGCGTCGGGGTCAGCCGCTGTTGGTGAATCCGCTCTTTGACCACGACTTCGGCGGCCTTGAACGCCGCTTCGGATACCTCATCGCCGGTGAACGGCAGGTCCCAGCAGATGTTGTCCGGACCGTCCGAGTGGGTCTTGTTGCTGCCTGGTTGCGCCGCCTTCTCGACGTTCATCACCGCCGCTATCGGCTGATATTCGACGTCAACCAGGTCGGCGGCGTCTGCGGCCTGGGCCTTCGTCTCCGCGACCACGACCGCCACGATCTCGCCCTGATAGCAGGCTTCGCGCTCCGCGATAGGGAAGTGTTCGGGCACGTACTTCTTGACGGCAACAAAAACCGGCAGCGCGGGGAGGGTGCCGGCAAGCTGCCCCTTGAAATCGCGCGCGGTGTAGACGGCCGCCACTCCATCGGCCTTCGACGCCGCGGTGACGTCGATCTTCTTGATCAAGGCGTGCGCGTGGGGACTGCGCACAAACGCGATGTGGGCCACCCCTACGCGCGTGAAGTCATCGGTGAAGTGTCCGTGGCCGGTGATCAGACGGGGATCTTCACGTCGCTGGACCCTGGCGCCAATCAACTGAGAGACGGCCATCACTCACCCCCTGAGGTCATCGCCGCTCTCTTGTCGGCCGGAACCTTGGCCCCACCCATCGTCTTGGCGGCGGTCTGGACGGCTTTGACGATGTTCACGTAGCCCGTACACCGGCAGAGATTGCCCTCGAGCCCTTTGCGGATCTCGTCTTCGGTCGGATTCGGGTTCTGGGCCAGCAGGTAAGCCGCGGCCATGATGAAGCCCGGCGTGCAGTAGCCGCACTGCAGTCCGTGCTCGTCCCAGAACGCCTGCTGGATCGGGTGCAGCTGGCCGTCCTTGGCCATGCCCTCGATGGTCGTGAGGCTCCTACCTTCGGCCTGGACGGCGAACATCGTGCAGCTCTTGACGGCCTGGCCGTCGACCAGGATCGTGCACGCGCCGCACTGGCTCGTGTCGCAGCCGATGTGCGTGCCCGTGAGCCCCAGGTTGTCGCGCAGGTGGTGCACCAGCAAGAGGCGGGGCTCGACCTCATGCTCGTGCCGGCGGCCGTTGACGGTGGTTGCGACCTTGTGTTTCATGCGGTCCTCCTACTCCCCATCGCGGCAGCGCGGAGGCGCCGCCGGTTCCAAAACCAAGCCGCCGAGGACTAACCCCACTATTGCGCTACTTTTAGGCCGGAAATGCAACTGGAGAATTCCTTTGCGGTCAGCGCGCCTCCAGAGCGTGTGTTCGCCTATCTGCTCGACGTCAACAAGGTCGTGGGTTGCGTTCCCGGCGCTCAGCTGTCAGAAGTCGTCGATCCCACCACGTTCAAGGGCAACGTCAAGATCAAGGTCGGCCCCGTCACGGTGACCTACAACGGGACCGCGCGCATCACGGATCGCGATGACGCGGGGCACACGGCGACGCTGACCGCCGAAGGCAGGGAAACAACGGGGCCCGGCTCGGCCAGAGCCACGGCGCAGATGCGAGTGCACACGGCCGGCGAGGGCTCGACGGTGGAGATCGTGACCGAATACCACGTCACCGGTCGCGTCGCTCAGTTCGGGCGGAGCGTGATCCCTGACGTTTCGAGGCGGCTGGTCCAGGAGATGGCGCGGTGCATCCAGGCCAACCTGGAGGCGTCAGAGGACCCAATCGAAGACGACGTTGCGGCGGCGGTCGCCCGCGCCTCCACTGCTCCGGCTACCCCCGCGCCGCAGGCGGCGCGCGAGATCAGCGTGTTCGCGCTGCTCGCCCACCTGATCTCGGTCCGAATCCGGAGACTATTCGGCCGGAAGTCAGCCTAGGTACACCGCGAGCATCAGGTCGCGGTTGACCCAGATGTTGGGCTGGGTCCAGCTCTTGCCCGCGACGCCGAAGATCGTCACGGTCGCGTCGACGACCGGGAAGAAGCGGGCCTTCATGAGGATCTCGGTGTGCATCGAGGGCTCGGTCGCCTTCGGGAACTCGGCGGCGCCGGTGACCATGAAATTCGCCGCCTGGAACATGACGTAGCGGCGAATCATCTCCGCCACCTGGTCGGCCGGCGGCGGCTCAGGCTCGATGGTCCGGATGCCGCCGATGAGGTTCTTGTTGAACAGGCCTTCCGGAACTCCGCTCAACGGGACCGCCCCGGGAAGCAGAGGCTCGGCGCTGACGTTGCGCAGGTGAAACAGCGGTTCGGGGTCGTTGATCGTCTCGCGAAGGCGGCCGCCTCGCACCTGGATCTCAGCGGTCAGGCGCTGGTAGGCGGTCAGCACGTCGACCTTGTTCCAGGAGAGGTTCGCCGCTGTGAAGGCTGCTGAGGGGCTCGCCATCAGCGGGCAAGGATAGCGCGACGGACCTCAGTCTCAACCCCACACAATGGACGATGTGGACCTCGAACAGGCGCGAGCGCGAATTCGCGAGCGGTCCGAGCTCAACGCCTTCATCTCCGTCTCCGACGAGCAAGGCGCCGGCGACGCCGTAGCTGTCAAGGACCTGGTCGACGTGCAGGGGATGGTCACGACGGCCGGAGGCGTGATCCTGCCCGACGTTCCCGCCTCTGAGGACGCGCCGGTGATCAAGCGGCTCCGGCAGTCCGGCTGCGCGATCGTCGGGAAGGCGAACCTGCACGAGTTCGCGTACGGCGTGACGAGCATCAACCCGCACTACGGCACCGTGCGCAACCCCCATGACACCAGGCGCGTCGCGGGCGGGTCCTCCGGAGGTTCGGCTGTGGCCGTCGCGGCGGGCATGTGCGACTGGGCGGTCGGCAGCGACACCGGTGGATCCATCCGCATCCCCGCCTCGCTCTGCGGCGTGGCCGGGTTCAAACCTGCTTTCGGGTCCATCGACGTCGGCGGCGTGATCCCGCTGAGCACGTCACTGGACACGCTCGGCCCGATGGCCCTCGACATGGCCGGCACCGCACGCGCGTACTCGATCATGTCCGGGGAAGACGTCTCCCTTGCAAGTTTGTCCAGGCCACGCCTCGCGGTGCCCGCTCGTTGGGTGACCGGCCTCGACCAGCCGACCGCCGACGCCTGGAATTTGGTCTCGCGAGGTCTGCCTGAGATCGAGTTCGGAGACCGCGACACGTTCTTCCAGGTCGGATTGACCATCTTGCTTTTCGAGGCCGCCGCGTATCACCGGCGATGGGCGACCGACAGCCCGGAGAAATACGGCGAGGACGTGCTCCGGTTGATCCGCCGCGGCTTTGAGGTCACGCCGGCGAGCTACGAGCAGGCCCTCCTGGAGCGGACGCGGCTGCAGGACCAAGCTGAGCGCGCGATGGAGGACGTCGACGCGCTGATCCTGCCGGCGACCGCGGTCGTCGCCCCGCCCATCGAGACCGCCAACGACATGCGCGAGCCGCTGTCTCGTTTCACGCGGCCTTTCAACACCACGCACCAGCCTGTGGCGGTGCTGCCGGCGCCGGTGAGCGGCCTTCCCGTCGGCATCCAGGTCGCCGGCGTCACCAACACCGAAACCCTTCGCGCCGCGGCGTGGTTGGAGCAGGAGTGGAAGGCGTGAAATCGAAGGAGCTCTTCCCCG
>VBGV01000232.1 GCA_005880755.1 Chloroflexota bacterium | reverse complement strand
GTCGGTCGGGAGGTAGGCGGCGCCCAGTACGCCGTCGGTCGACATCGGCGGGAACATGCCGTGTGCCTCATCGCCCGAAATCAGCTCCAGTGGCAAGCCGAAAGTCTTGGCCCACGCGGCCTGGCGCGTGAGCTCCTCCATCCGCTCCGGGCTCGACGCGAGGCGAAGCGAGCCGACCTCGTGCCAACCCGTCTCCAGGCCTACCTCGTCCTTCAAGTTTCGATAGAGGTCGACCGAGTTCATCATCATTCGCGTCAGGCTGAGTGACCCGCGCAGCTGGCCGACCAGGCCCGCGGAGTGGAACGTCGAGCCGCTGGTTACACGCGCGCGCTCGACCAGTACCGTGTCGGTCCAGCCGAGGCGCGCGAGCCAATAGAGGATGGACGCGCCGCCGACACCACCACCGATGACGACGGCGCGAGCGTGCTGCCTCAAACTCTCCTAGGCGCGTGCTCCGGCGGGTGCGACAGTCGCGTTAGGAGCCTTGCGCTGGGCCACCGCCCAGTAAATAACGCCGACCAGCAGGATCAACCCGAGCGTGAACTCGAACAGCGGGATGTCGCCCAGGAACCCCGGAAATGTCACGTTGGGTAGCGAGCTGACCGGTGGGTTCTGGTTGCCGGCCACGAGGTTCCGTGGCCATAGGAAGTTGACTTCCATCGCGACACCCCAAATGACGCCCAGGATGTTGACCCAGAGTCCCCACTGGCCGAGCTTGAACGGCGCATCCTCTTTCGGCCAGCCCCGCAACCGGGCCAGCAGGATCGCGATGTTGCCGAGGATGTAAGAGAGATAGATCATCCCCGTCGCCCCGATGGCGATCAGGAAGGCGCCCGCGTAGTAGAGGAGCGGCAGACCGGCCAGGACTCCGATCGCGATGCAGGCGCCGATCGGCGTGTGCAGGCCAGGGTGCACCGCGCCCAACACTCGGGAGAAGGGCAGCTTGCCGTCGCGGGCCATGCCGAAGGCGAGCCGGATGGTCGAAGTCTGGATGGCGAGGCAGCACACGTAGATCGCCGCGAACACCACGAACAGGTAGAGGTTGGCCGCCCAGCTGGGGAAGTTGGCCTCGATGATGGTCACGAGCGGGAAGGGGTACTTGCCGGCGCCGGTGTCGGTGACGAACTTGCCCATGTCACCGGGGATCGCGATCACGACTGCGAACAGGAAGATGGCGCCGATGATCGCGGCGCCGATGACCGCGGCGATCACAGCGCGCGGCGCCTCCCGTCGCGGGTTCTTGGTTTCCTCGGCCAGCGTGCTCGCGGTGTCGAAGCCGTAGATCACGAACAGCGACATGAACATCGCTCCGAGGAATGTTCCGATCTGATTGCTCGATCCGAGGTAGCTCGTGTCGGTCAAGACAGAGACCGACTGGTGGTGAAAAAACAACACCAGGATCAGCGCGAAAACGACCATGCCCAGGATCTCGAACACGACGCCGGTGTTGTTGACAATCGCAACGAGTCGCACACCGAAGATGCTCAGCAAGGTAGTACTTAACAGGACGAGGGCCGCCACGTTGCGGTTGGTATCGTTGTCGGTGCCGAGGTTCATGCCCAGGTTGTTCAGCAACGGGATGAGGACCAGCGGAACGGTGGCTACGACCGCGGCCACAGTCAGCACCCCGGCGAACAGGTAGACCCAGCCCGTGAACCACGAGTAGGTGCGATTCGACAGGTACTTGGTCCACTGGTAGACGGAGCCGGCGACCGGGAAGTGCGAGCTGACCTCGGCGAAGTTGAGCGCGATGATCAGCTGGCCGATGACGACGATGGGCCAGCTCCACCAGAAGAACGGGCCGGCCAACGACAGGCCGAGGATGAACAGAGTGAAGATGCCGGTCGAGGGAGAGATGTAGGAAAAAGCGACGGCGAAGCTCGAATAGACGCCCAGCGCCCGGCGAAGCTCCTGCTTGTAGCCGAATTTCTCCAGGTCGCGGACGTCAGCTTCTTGTGCGGTATCCAACGCTTCCCCTCCTAAATCGCTGGCCGAATCTCGCTTTGGTGTGGCGCGAACCTATCATCCGTTGCGAGTCGCGTCAACGCGCGCGAAGGGCGCAACGACCGAGCATGCGGCCGGACGGTTCGGGCCCGGCTTTTAAGGCTCCTCTTTGGAGGCTTCCTCGCTCCCGCGCCGGGCGATCTCGGCCACGACCGCCGGGTCGGCGAGGGTGGTGGTGTCGCCGAGCGGGCGGTTCTCGGAAACGTCGCGCAGCAGGCGGCGCATGATCTTGCCCGACCGCGTCTTGGGCAGCTCGGGCGTGAACACGATGTTGGCCGGTGCGGCGAACTTGCCGATGACCTTGCCGACGTGGTCGCGCAGCTCTTTGATCATCTGCGGAGAGCCCTCGCGGCCACCTTTCAGCGTGACGAACGCGACGATCGCCTGGCCCGTTTGCGGATCGTTGCGGCCGGCGACCGCGGCCTCCGCGACGGCCGGGTGGCTGACGAGGGCGCTCTCCACCTCGATCGTCGAGATGCGATGTCCCGACACGTTCATCACGTCGTCGACGCGGCCGAGGAGCCAGAAGTCACCGTCCTCGTCGATCCGTGCGCCGTCGCCGACGAAGTAAGTGTCCTTCCAGCGGCTCCAGTAAGTCTCCAGGTATCGGTCGGGGTCGCCGTAGATGCCGCGCAGCATCGCCGGCCACGGCTTGCGGATGACGAGGTAGCCGCCACCACCCGGCGGAACCTCCTCGCCGGCATTGTTGAAGACGGCTGCGTCGACCGTGGGAAAGGGCTTGGTCGCCGAGCCGGGCTTCAGCGTCGTGATGCCGGGCAGCGGAGTGATGAGGATCATCCCGGTTTCGGTCTGCCACCACGTGTCGACCACCGGTGTCCTGTTGCCGCCGATGTGCTCGCGATACCAGACCCACGCCTCGGGGTTGATGGGCTCGCCGACCGTGCCCAGGACACGGAGCGAGCTCAAGTCGTGCTTCTGCGCGTACTCGGGTCCCCACTTCATGTGGGTCCGGATCGTGGTCGGCGCCGTGTACAGGATGTCGGGCTTGTAGCGCTCGACGATCTTCCACCAGCGGTCCTTGTCGGGATGGTCGGGCGTCCCTTCGTAGATGATCCCGGTGGTTGCGTTGGCGAGCGGTCCGAAGACGATGTAGCTGTGGCCGGTGACCCAGCCGATGTCGGCCGCGCACCAGTACACGGACTTCGGTTTGACGTCGAAGATGTAGTGGTGCGTGGTGGCCACGCCGACCAGGTAACCGGCGGTGGTGTGGATGATGCCCTTCGGCTTGGCCGTGGTGCCGCTGGTGTACAGAAGGTAGAGCAGGTCCTCTGAGTCCATCGGCTCGCACGGATACGACTGGGGATCGTCATCGACGTCTTGCAGGACGTCGTGCGCCCAGACATCCCTTCCGGGCTGCATGTGGACGTCGCCGCCGGTGCGTTTGACCACGACGCAGCGCGTGACGGACGGCGAGGCCTCGAGCGCGGCATCCGCGTTGGCCTTGAGTGGCACCTTGTTGCCGCGGCGCCAGCCTTCATCCTGCGTGATGAGCAGCTCGCACTCCATATCGTTCATCCGGCCTGACAGCGACTCGCCACTGAAACCGCCGAACACGACGGTGAAGGGCGCGCCGATGCGCGTGCACGCGAGCATGGCGACGGGGAGCTCGGGGATCATGCCCATGTAGATGCCGACGTGCGTGCCCTTCTTCACGCCGAGCTTCTTCAGGCCGTTGGCGAAACGAACGACCTCTTTCTGCAGCTGTCCGAACGTGATCTCGCGGCGGTCATCCTCTGGCTCGCCTTCCCAGAAGTACGCAACCTTGTCGCCCAGGCCGGATTCGACGTGGCGATCGACGCAGTTGTAGCAAACGTTGAGCTGACCCCCGATGTACCACTTCGCATAAGGCGGCTTCCACTCATAGAGCTGCTTCCAGGGCTCAATGAACGTGATCCGCTTCGACTCTTCGGACCAGAAGTCATCGAAGCTCTTGGCGTAGATCTCGGGCTTGGCGTTGGCCTGCTTGCTGAATTCGGGGCTTGGCGGGTAGCGGCGGTCTTCGACCTGCAGGGTCTCAATGGCATGGCCCGACGTCGCTTCGCTCATCACGCCTCCTCGACCTGAACTCGATCTCGAAAATCAGTATGCCTGGCCGCACGTAAGAGGCGCTCCGCAGTCGCGAAACGGTCTAACCTTTCGTGCTCAGGAAGGCCCGCCGGGGGAATCGGGGCCGACCTGGGGAAAGGAGGGCATGCAGCCAGGCGTCGTCGGTCTGCGCGGGGCGCTTATTGCGGCGTGGGAAGACGACCTGCGCGCAGTGCGTCAGGACACATTCGACGTCGGCCGCGGCCGCGAGGCGCTCTTCTTCATGCAGCGTCTGTACGGCCTGATCTCATCGCTCCGGGCACCCATCCAGCGCTCCTGGGGACCGGGCGGCCACGTGCATGTCGTCGATTCGCCGGAGATCGGCGGACCGGGTCCGAGGGTCTCGCAGTCGC
>VBGV01000231.1 GCA_005880755.1 Chloroflexota bacterium | reverse complement strand
ATTAGGCTGGGGCCGGTCTCCTCCGCCGTCGCACCGCCGCCAGCGCCGCCCGCGCGAACACGAGCAGCCACACGGCTACCAGCGCCGGGAGGATGAGCAGCAGGAGCCAGCTCTCGCCGCTCGACGCTGTCGAATCCACCTTGTTCAAGGCTCCGGCCTTCAGCACCGGCCATGGAATGGCCAGCGCCGAGGTGGCCTGCTGCGCAGCCGCCGGGGCACTGCTACGAGTGTGCAGGGCCGGTGAGGTCGCGCTCGTAGTTGCAGGGATCGACGACGGTGGCGGATTCGTCACCGGCGGCGGTGCAAGCCGGTGCTTGAGCTGCCCGTAATGGTGCCCGTGATTGTTGGGGTTGGCGTCGGCGAGGACGGTGGTTGGCGCGAGACCTAGAACGCATGCGACGACGGCGGCCAACGGGCCCGCCCTGAAAAACCTGGACACCTTACGTGCCTCCCTCTCGTAGTTGTTGCACCGACTGGCGGGCCAAGTGCGGCACAACCGTACACAAAGGCGCGCACGTTGCGCGGCGCTCTTAGGCTCGGGCGGCGTCCTTCAGCGCGCTGATGTACATCGATGCCGCGACGGCGGCGGTAGTTCCGTCGCCGACGGCGGTCGCGATCTGCTTGGTCAGCTGCGCAGTTCCGTCGCCGACGGCGGTCGCGATCTGCTTGGTCAGCTGCGCGCGCACGTCGCCGACCGCCCAGATCCCCTCCACCGAGGTCTGCATGTTGCGGTCGGTCTGGATGTACCCCGCCGCGTCGTGGTCGACGTGGACTTTCAGCAGCGAGGAGTTCGGCACGAACCCGATGAAGATGAAGACCCCGCCGACGTGCAGCTCCTTCATCTCCCCGTGCTGCTCATAAAGCACGTCCTGGACCTTGTCGTCACCCGCGATCTCCTTGACGTGGGCGTCGAAGATGAACTCGATCTTCGAGTTGGCCTGGGCGCGCTCGACCAGGATCGGCTGCGCGCGCAGCTCGCTCCGGCGGTGCAGGATGTAGACCCTTGACGCGTAGCGCGTCAGGAACTCACCCTCTTCGACCGCGGCGTCACCGCCGCCGATCACGGCCAGCTCCTGGCCCTTGAAGAAGGCGCCATCGCAGACCGCGCAGTAGCTCACGCCACGGCCCCAGTACTCCTTCTCGCCCGGCACCTCGAGGTAGCGCGGCAGCCCGCCGGCGGCAAGGATCAGCGCCGGCGCCCGGAGCTCCTCGCCCGACTCCATGCGGACGACCTTGGTGTCCCCTTCGACGACGATCTCGTGCACCGGCTCGAAGTCGCGGACCTCGACACCGAACCGCCGGGCGTGGTCGCCCATCTTCATGGCCAGGTCAGAGCCGAGGATCGACTCGAAGCCTGGGTAGTCCTCCACCAGCTCGGTGTTCAGCAGCTGGCCACCCAGGGGACCCCGGTCCAGGACCACGGTTTTCAGGTTCATCCGGGCCGTGTAGAGAGCGGCCGCCAGCCCGGCGGGTCCGCCCCCCACGATGACCACGTCGTAGTCGCTCATTGCCTTGATAAGAAGTATTCCCAGTTCGGGCTGTATTCCGAAGTGGCCTCGCCTGCCGGGTCCACCACCCTCGGATAGTCCGGACGAACCAGGCTCGGCCCGGGCCGGACGCCCGGATAGTCCGGACTATCCGGCATAGTCCGCCCTAGCCGTTGGTGTACCGGACGCCGTAGCCGCCCCGGGGGGCGTGGCAGGAGATGTTGTCGAACGGGCAGCCGATGGAGCAGGCGCCGCACTCGATGCAGTTGCCAAAGCTCACCAGGTTCTTCTTCTGCTCCTCGTTCCACTCGTACACGCCCGCCGGGCAGAAGTGGTTGCAGTACTTCCCCGTGCACTTGGAGAGGCAGACGTTCTGGTTGACGATCTCGATGTGGGGCTTGCCTGTGTCCTCGTTGTACTTGACGGTGAACAGCTTGTCGGTCAGCTTGTCCATCAGCTCGCTCCGAAACGCTCCCAGATCCGGCACATGAGACGCACCGTGTTGACGTAGTCGGCGGCCCGGATGTTCTCGTTCGGGGCATGGATGCGGTTGTCCGGCCGCCCGACCCCGACCGGCAGCACCGTCGGGATGCCCAGTTCGGAAACCACCGGGTGCATGGGACCGGTGGCGGGCATGAACGGCCACAGGACCGGCTCGCCGTGCATCTCGCGGACGCTTTCGATCACCGTCTTGGCGACGGTCGAGTTGGGGTCCGACCGCGCCGGCTTCTCCCCCTCGCTGGCCACGATCTCGACCTTCTCGAAGCCCTGCCGGTCGAGGTGCTTGCGGAGCAGCTGGATCACGTCGTCCGGATCCTGGTCGGGGATGAGCCGGAAGTCCAGCTTGGCGGACGCCTCCGCCGGGAGCACCGTTTTCGACCCGGGGCCCTGGTAGCCGGTGGTGATGCCGGCGATGTTGCAGGTCGGCAGGAAGAGCATCTGCTCGACCACCTGGTCGGGCTTGGGGTCGCGGACCAGCTTTTCGAAGCCGACGAGCTTGCGTCGTTTCTCGATCTCGGGGTCGATGCCCGCCATCATGCGGCGGTCGGCCTCGGTCGGCTGCACGACCTTGTCGTAAAAGCCCTCGATCTTGACGTTCATCTCCCGGTCGCCCAGGCTGGCCAGAGCGCCGAGGAGATAGTGGGCCGCGGACGGATAGATCGACGCAAAGCCGGAGTGCTGGTCGTAGTCGAGCAGCTTGACGCGCAGGGTGACGTAAACCAGTCCACGGCATCCGAACTGCAGAGTTGGCCGCCCGGCGTCGTCGAATGACGTGCCCGATTCCCACAAGCAGCCGTCCGCGCGCAGCTTGGCGGCGTGGTCGTGCGCAATCTTCTCGAAAGACTTGGAGCCGATCTCCTCCTCGCCTTCGATCAGGAAGCGCAGCGTGAGAGGCACCTCGCCGAGCTTCTTCAACGTCTCGAGCGCATGGATGCGCGCCATCACGTCCGCCTTGTCGTCAGCGACCCCGCGGGCGAAGATCCGCCCGTCACGCTCGGCCGGCTCAAACGGTGGCGACGTCCAGAGGTCGAGGGGGTCGACCGGCTGCACGTCGTAGTGCTCGTACAGCAGCAGCTTGCGCCGGCCTGCTCCCGGCACCTCCGCATAGAGCGCCGGCATGCCGCCTGCTTCGAGCGTCTCGACGCGGTCTGTGAACTTCGCGAGCCGTTCGGCGAGCCAGTCGCGCGCGGGCTGGATCGCTTCGCGGCCGTGGTTGGAGATGCTCGGGAAGGAGCAGAGCTCTTTCAGCTCGTCGACGAACCTGGCCGAGTTCTTCTCGATGTACGCGTCGACAGCGCTCGTTGAGATCACCTTGCCATCGTAACCTTGTCCCGATGAGCGAGGCAGCGGAGGAGTTTCACTTCTCGCCGCGGGCGAACCGCGCCTCCGAAATCAACTGGCATCCCTGGTCGCAAGAGGCTTTCGACGAGGCGCGCCACACCGGTCGTCCGATTCTGCTTTCGATCTCGGCCGTGTGGTGCCACTGGTGCCACGTGATGGACGAGACGACGTACTCGCATCCCGGCGTGATCGACATCATCAACCGCGAGTACGTGCCGGTGCGTGTCGACAACGACGTCCGGCCCGACATCAACCAGCGCTACAACATGGGCGGCTGGCCGACCACCGCATTCCTCACCGCTTCGGGCGACATCCTCACGGGCGGCACCTACCTGCCGCCGGACCAGATGGCGAGCTCGTTGATCCGCGTCGCGGACTACTACCGCGCGAACCAGACCGACATCGCAAGCCGAGTCCTCGAGGCGCGCAAGCGTGCGGCGTCTGGTGTCGCGCGAAGCGTGGGCGAGCTCGAGCCGGGCCTCGTGGACACGATCCTCGACGCCGTGAAGTCCGCATACGACCCCGAATACGGTGGCTTCGGCAACGCGCCGAAGTTTCCGCAGGCCGATGCGATCCTGTTGTTGCTCGAACAGTCGGTGCTGCGCTCGGACGCCGAGCTCAGGCGCATGGCCGTGAACACGCTCGAGCAGATGACCGGCGGCGGCACGTACGACCACGTCGAAGGGGGCTTCTTCCGTTACTCGACGACGCAGGATTGGAGCGTCCCGCATTTCGAGAAGATGCTCGAGGACCACGCGCCGCTGGTCCACGCCCTGGCCCTCGCCGGGATGCGGAACGCGCTGGAGAAGACCACGGGCTATCTCGACGCCGTGCTGCGGGACCCGAAGACGGGACTCTTTGCGGGCAGCCAGGACGCCGACGAGCATTACTACGCGATGGACGCGGAGGAGCGCAAGGAAACCCCTTCGCCTTACGTCGACCGACGCGTCTACACGTCGTGGAACGCCGCGCTCGCGGTCGCCTATCTGGAAGCTGAAAAGCGCCAGGTCGCTGCGAAGCTTCTCGACTCGCTGTTCAAGCGCGCGTACCGGCGAGGGGACGGCATGACCCATTCCGAAGGCGCCGGCGGTCAGCTCGGCGACCAGGTGTGGTCGCTGTGGGCGGCGGTGCGCGCGTTTCAGCACGGCCTCGGCGACGGGTGGATGACTGTCGCGGCCGACCTCGCCACGCACATAGAAGAAAGGTATGGCGACTCGCAGCTGGGCGGTTACTTCGACCGCGCCGGCGGAGACGAGCTGGGGCGCCTCGGCGAGCGGATCAAACCTCTTGCCGAAAACTCGATCGTGGCGATGGCCTTGATCGAGCTCGACACCCTTCTCGGCGATCCATCCTTGCCTCATCGCGAGCGTG
>VBGV01000230.1 GCA_005880755.1 Chloroflexota bacterium | reverse complement strand
AGCCACATCCGTACGCTTCTGCTCACCTTCTTCTTCCGCTACTTCCCGGCGGTGATCGACAAGGGCTACCTCTACATGGCGCAGCCGCCGCTCTTCAAGGTCTCGAAGGGAACGGGCAAGAACATGAAGGTCATCTGGTGCCAGTCCGAGGCAGAACGCGACAAGGCCTTGCGGCAGCTTGGCAAGGGCGCCGAGGCCGCGCGGATGAAGGGCCTGGGCGAGATGAATGCCGAGGAGCTGTGGGAAACGACGATGAATCCGGCGACACGCGTCCTGCTCAAAGTGACGGTCGACGATGTCGCCGCGGTCAACGACACATTTGAAAAATTGATGGGTCCCGACGTCGAGCCGCGCAAGAAGTTCATTCAGGCGCACGCCAAGAGCGTCCGGAACCTAGACATTTAGAGGACGCTCGCAATGCGAATCGCGGTCGACGCCATGGGCGGCGATCACGCGCCGGAACAGATCGTGCGCGGCGCCGCCGCGGCGGCACTTGAGTACGGCATCGACATCTCGCTGGTCGGCTTGCCCGCCGCGGTGCAGCCCCTGCTCGACAGCCATCCCCGGCTGCAGCTGGTGCCGTGCACGCAGCTGATCGGAATGGACGAGCATCCGGCCCAGGCAGTGCGCAACAAACCCGACTCGTCGATTTCGGTCTGCGCACGACTCTGCAAGGAGGGCCGCGCCGCGGGTTGGACGTCGGCCGGAAACTCAGGCGCGATCATGGCCGCGGCACTGTTGATCCAGGGACGGATCAGGGGCGTGGAGAGGCCAGCGCTAGGTTCCATCGTGCCGACGCAAAACGGGTTTGCGTATTTCCTCGACGTCGGCGCGAACGTCGACTCGAAGCCTGAGTCCATGGTGCAGTTCGCGATGATGGGGGCGGTCTACGCGCGTGAGATGCTCGGCCGCCCGAAGCCGCGTGTGGCGCTGCTCAGCAACGGCGAGGAAGAAGGCAAGGGCGACGAGCGGGTGCGCGAGACGGCACGACGCCTGAAGGGCTTCCTGCCCGGCTTCGTGGGCAACGTCGAGCCGAAGGACATTTATGGCGCGCGCGCCGACGTGGTGGTGGCAGACGGATTTGTGGGCAACGTGGCGATCAAGATGGCCGAGGCGACCGCCGAGTTCCTGTTCCGGAACCTGCGCGAAGAGATCCCCAAAACATTGTCCGGAAAAGTCGGCGGCGCTCTCATCCGGCCGCGGGTACAGGAGCTGCGCGCGCGCGTGGATTGGCGGGAGTACGGCGGGGCGCCGCTTCTCGGCATTGACGGAGTGGCCGTGATCGCCCACGGGCGGTCGGATGCAAGGGCGATGAAGAACGCCATCCGAGTCACACGCGATGCGGTCGAAAACCAGCTCGTCGGTAAGATTCGGGCGGAGGTGGGGAGGCCATGAAAAACGGGCGCACCCGGGTCGTCGTGACGGGGATGGGGACGGTCAACCCGATCGGCAAGAACCTCGAGGAGTACTGGCACGGCCTGATCGAGGGTCGCAGCGGGGCGAGTCCGATCGAGCGATTCCGCAGCGACCGGCTGGCCACCAAGTTCGCCTGCCAGGTCAACACCTTCGATCCGCAGGATTACATCGAGCGCAAATCGGCGTCGCGTATGGCCCGCTTCTCGCAGATGGCCGTGGCCGCGTCCGGCATGGCGCTGGCCGATTCAGGCATCGACCTCGCCAAGGAAGACAACTTTCGCGTCGGCGTGGCCATGGGCACCGGGATCGGCGCTTTCGACGACATGACGGAAGGGGCCGCCGCGTTCATCGCCAAGGGCCGCCTCAATCCCCTCTACGCGCCGACCATCATCCCGAACATGGCCGGCGCCTCTGTCGCCATGCAGTTCCACATTCGGGGTCCGAACACCACGGTCACGACAGCCTGCGCCGCATCGACGCAAACCCTCGGCGACGCGACGCGGATGATCCAGCGGGGGGACGCGGACGTGATGCTCGCCGGCGGCACTGAGGCATCTCTCTGTGAGGTCGGGATTGCGGCGTTCAACGCCATCCGCGCGCTCTCGACGAGGAACGATGCGCCGGAAAAGGCAAGCCGCCCGTTCGATCGCGATCGCGACGGTTTCGTGCCGGGCGAGGGCGCCGGCACGTTGATCCTCGAATCACGGGAGCACGCGATCAACCGCGGCGCTCGCATCTATGGCGAGGTCCTGGGCTACGCGACCACGAACGACGCCTATCACCAGGTCGCGCCCGACGCGACGGGCGAGGCGCCGGCGAAGGCGGTGGTGCTGGCCCTCCAGGACGCGGGCCTCGAAGCGAAGGACATCGACTACGTCAACGCGCACGGCACGTCGACCCAGCTCAACGACGCCGGCGAGACGAAGGCCTTGAAGCTCGCTTTGGGCGCCCACGCGTACAAGGTCGCGATCAGCAGCACCAAGTCGATGATCGGCCACCTTCTAGGCGCCGCGGGCGCGGTGGAGGCGATCGCGACGCTGCTCACGATCAATCGAGGCATCATCCATCCGACCATCAACTACGAAAATCCTGATCCCGACTGCGACCTCGACTATGTGCCCAACACCGCGCGCCGCAAGGACGTGCGGATCGCCATCTCCAACGGATTTGGTTTTGGCGGGCACAACGCGGTCGTAGTCCTGGCCAAGTACGAGGAGTAGCGCTTTGCCCGACGACACGATCGGCACCGTTCTCAATCGCAACCTCCAGGAGGAGATGCAGACCTCCTACATGGAGTACGCGATGTCCGTCATCATCAGCCGGGCCCTGCCCGAGGTGCGTGACGGGCTCAAGCCGGTGCAGCGCCGGATCCTGTACGCAATGCAACGGGCGGGCGCGACCAGCGGCACCAAGACCAAGAAGTCGGCCGCGTTCGTCGGTGACGTGATGAAGCTCTACCACCCCCACGGCGACAGCGCGATCTACGACGCGTTGGTGCGCATGGCTCAGCCGTTCTCACTCCGCTATCCGCTGATCGATGGCCAGGGCAACTTCGGCAGCGTCGACGGCGATCCGCCGGCGGCGATGCGCTACACCGAGGCCAAGCTGTCGGCGATCACCGGCGAGCTGATGGCGGATATCGAAAAGCAAACCGTCGACATGGTGCCGAGCTATGACGGCTCGGAGGAAGAGCCTTCTGTCCTGCCGGCGCGAATTCCAAATCTCCTGATCAACGGCGCTTCCGGCATCGCGGTCGGCATGACGACCAACATCCCGCCGCACAACCTCCGCGAGGTGGCCGGCGCGGTCAAGCACCTGGTCGACAATCCGGACGCGACGGCGGAGGATCTCCTCGGCTTCGTCAAGGGTCCGGACTTTCCAACCGGCGGCGTGATCATGGGCACTGCCGGCGTCAAGGCCGCGTACTCGACCGGCCACGGCCGGATCATCGTCCGTGCGCGGCATTCGCTCGAGCAGGCCGCAAACGGTCGCGAGCGGATCATCGTCTACGAACTGCCCTATGCGGTCAACAAGGCCAGCCTCGTGGCCAAGATCGCTGAGCTCGTCTCCGAGCGCAAGCTCGAAGGCATCGCCGACCTGCGCGACGAGTCCGACCGCAACGGCATGCGCATCCTGATCGAGCTGAAGCGAGAGGCGCAGGTCTTCACTGTGCTGAACAACCTTTACAAGCACACGACGCTGCAGACGACCTTTGGCGTGATCATGCTGGCGATCGTCGACGGGCGCCCTGTCGTCCTGAGCCTGAAGCAGGCGCTGCAGCTCTTCATCGACCACCGGCGCAACGTCATCCTCCGCCGCACGCGGTTCGACCTGGAACGGGCGCAGGAGCGGGCCCACATCCTCGAAGGCCTCAAGATCTGTCTCGACCACCTCGACGAGGTGATCAAGACCATCCGCGCGGCCTCCGACCAGGACGTCGCCTCCACGCAACTGCAGTCGAAGTTCGGGCTCAGCGAGCGCCAGGCCAAGGCGGTGCTCGCCCTGACGCTGGGGCGTTTGACCAGGCTCGAGCGCAGCAAGGTCGACGAGGAATACGAGCAGGTGATCAAGACCATCGCCTACCTCGAGAGCATCCTGGCCAGCGAGCAGAAGGTCCGGCTTTTGATCAAAGAAGAGATGGACGACGTGGTCAAGAAGTACGGCGACGACCGCCGCACCGAGATCACAGACCAGGAGGCGACCGAGCTATCAGCCGAGGACCTCGTGCCGAAGGAAGAGGTCGTCGTCACGCTGACGCACCGCGGATACGTGAAGCGGCAGCCGCTGCGAGTCTTCCGGGCGCAGAAGCGCGGCGGCGTGGGTCTGAAAGGCGCGCGGCCGACAGCGAGCAGTGAAGCGCCCAGCGGCACCCGCGAAGAGGACTACGCCCTGCACCTGCTGACCACGCACACCCACGCCTCGATGCTGTTCTTCACGCAAAGCGGGCGGGTGTTCCAGCTGCGCGTGCATGAGGTTCCGGAGCGGGAGCGGCAGGCAAAGGGCATGCCGATCAACAACCTGATCGACATCGGGTCGAACGAGCGGATCACGTCTGTCTTCGTTCGCCCGGAGACCGAGAGTGAGGCGCACTACATGCTCATGGTCACCAAGAACGGATACATAAAGAAGACGGCGATGGCTGAGTACGCCAATGTCCGCCGCAACGGATTGATCGCCATCAACCTGCAGG
>VBGV01000229.1 GCA_005880755.1 Chloroflexota bacterium | reverse complement strand
TCCGGGCACACGAGATGAACGTCATCGGCACGTTGAACCTTCTCGCGGGCTGCGCGGGCGAGGGCAGCCCGGTGCGCCGCTTCGTATTGAAGTCGTCAGGCCACGTCTACGGTTCGCGTTTCGATCTGCCGACCGGCTTGCGCGAGGATCACCGCCTCGACATCAACTCGCGCCACCAGTTCGTGCGCGACATTGTCGAGGTCGAGTCGTACGTGAGCGACTTCGCGGTGCGCAATCCCAACATCACCATCCTCGCCCTGCGGTTCAGCAACAGCCTGAACCCGGACGAGCCGCAGCCGCTCGCGCGGTACCTGGACCTCGAAGTGGTGCCGACGGTCATCGGCTACGACCCGCCGATTCAGCTCATCCACCGCGACGACTGCATCGAGGCGATGGTGCTGGCCACCAAGCGCGGACCCGGAGGTGCGTACAACATCGCGCCGGCGGGCAACGAAGCGCTCTCCACGCTGCTCGACTCGGCAGGCAAGCTCCACGCCCCGCTGCTGCCCCCTTACGGTCTCGGTGTCGCGGCGTTCGCTTTCCGGCGGGCCGGGATTGCTTCTCTGTCGCCGCAGCTGCTGGACCTCCTGCGCTGGGGTCGGACGCTCTCCACCGCCAAGGCCGCCCGCGAGCTGGGCTTCCGTGCCGCGCGCGACACACGCGCCGCGTTCGAGGACTTCGTCCAACAGCGCCGCGTCCTTCGCTACGAACCCGACCGCCACGCCTACCAGTACGAGAAGGAGCTCGAGGACTTCATCCACAGCCGCCAGGTCGCCTCAGCGAATGGAGACGGCGAGATGGACGGCGTGCTGCCTGCGGAGCCGGGCGGGGCTAAACCTCGCCGCCGCCCCCGTCCACGACAAGCACCTCACCGTTCACGTAGCTAGCGGCGTCTGACGCCAGGAACAGGACCGCCGCCGCGACCTCGTTCGGCACCCCGATCCGGCCCATGGGGTTTTGCGCCAGGACGCGGTCGAGGATCGCCTGGTTGCCCCACAGCGCTTCGGCAAAGCGGGTCTTGATCACGCCGGGGGCGACCGCGTTGACCCGGACCTTGCCGCCGCCCTCGCGCGCCAGCTGCCGGGTGAGCATGATGACCCCGGCCTTGGTGACGTTGTAGATCCCCAGGCCGATGCCCGGCCGCAGGCCTCCGATGCTGGCGACGTTGACGATCGAGCCGCCGTGGTCCTCCATCCACGCCTCGTACACGAGCTTGGTCAGCACGAAGACGCCGCGAAGGTTGACCTCGAACGTCTTGTCCCATGCCGGCAGCTCGGCGCCCAGGACGGGTCCCATGTACGGGTTGGTGGCGGCGTTGTTGACCAGGATGTCGATCCGGGAGAAGCGCTCCATGACCTGCTGGACCAGGCGTTCCAGCTCCTCCGGCCGGCCGGAGTGGGCGGCGATCGCGGTCGCCTTCTCGGCGTATTGGGCATTGATCCTCTCGGCTTCGACGTCCAGGTCGGCCTGCTTCCGGCTGGACAGCACGACCTGGGCTCCGTGCTCGGCCAGGATCTCGGCGATCGCGCTCCCGATGCCCCGGCTGGCTCCGGTCACCAGCGCGACTCGCCCGGACAGGTCGAAGAGGGAGCCCGCGGGCACGACTGATACGATAGCCGCCACTTAATTCATTTTTCGTCTAGGGGTTAGATGGCGATAACCGGCAAAGCAGCCGAGGACATCCTCGAGCGCATCTTCCAGCCCACCACCAAGCCCAGCGCGCGCGACCAGGCTGAGGAGACGCTGCGCCATCCCAAGCGACTGGTCTACGTCGCGATGTCCAACAAGAGCTTCTACTGGCGCGCCCACATCCAGAAGTTCGTGCTCGACTCGGGGCTGGTGCCGGTCAGCCCCTTCATGCTGTTCGACTACTACCTGATGCACACGGTGGACAAGGACGTCGTGCGCGAGGCGATGAACAACCTGCTGTCCCGAAGCGACGAGGTGTGGGTCTTCGGCCGGCTGTCGCTGGGAGTCAAGGTCCAGGTCGGCATCGCCAAGCGGCTGAACAAGCCGGTGCGCTACTTCGACATCAGCGACCTCCCGGTCGCGGTGATGCCGATCAGCGAAGAAACGGCCCAGGAAGAATTGCGTGACTGAGCATCCCCTCTCCCCCCAGGGGAGAGGGTCAGGGTGAGGGGCGAACAGTAGAAATGCGGCGGTACCAGGCGTCTGGGTTGCCGAGCTCGTTGAGCCTGGGCATCGACTCCGGCCCGCCCCAAACCCGGTTCAGCACCTCCATCCCGTGGCGGTCGTAGACCGCCTGACAGAAAGCTTCGCCGCGCTTGTACTGCTGCAGCTTGAGGTCGAGGCCGGTCAGCTTCCAGATCAGGACCTCGAGCGCGCTCTTGCCTGAGCTCCGCTCGCGGTAGGCCTGCTCGAGGCGATCGAACCCTGGGAGGAGCTTGCGGCCCAGCTGGTTCATCACCAGGTTGCTGTAGCCCTCGATCACCGACATCGTTCCCTGCACGTGGCGCATCACCCGCCATTGCGCCGGCAGCACCCCGGCGAAAGCGGCGAAGCGCGCCACCGTGTTGCCCTTGCGCGTGACGGAGTCGATCAGCACCTTCATCGACTCCTCCATGTACGGCCGCAGCCACGGGTGTGCGGCGAACTGCCACGCGTGGGTCATCTCGTGCAGGATGAGCCAGCGCCGGAGATCCTCGTCGGGCAGGTTGGCGTGCCGCTGCCACTCCTCGACGTTCGTCTCGACCAGGTACAGACCCTCGCCGCCGATCGGCTCCGCGCCGAGCAGCTGCGGATCGTACTGACCCAGCACGCGACGGCCGAGGAAGGCGAGCATGTAGCCGACGTATCGATCGACCCCCATGCGGCCGACCTCCGCGAGCAGTGAGTTCGGCATACGGCCGGCCTCGAGCACGGGGTCGACGACGCGCCGCAGGATGGCCAGGTTCAGGTCGATCCAACCCTCGCGATCGAGCGCCTCGAATGAGGGCATCGAAGCCCCTCGAGGCAGGCCTCCAACGAAGGTCAGCAGCGGCTTTTCGAGCTTGCTCGCGAGGGATCTATAGCCCATCGCCGCCGTCGCCAGCCTGCCGCGTTCGAGGTTCGGATTTTCGAGTCGGGCGCGAGCCGTGCGGCGCACCTCTTCCCAGTCGAGGAGCAGCGTCGTGCCTCCCCGCGGGCGGACCGCTTCCGCCACCGCGGCCGTCGCCAAACCGAGCAGCACCCCGTAGAACGCAGTGCGGCCGTACCTCCTCATCGCCCTTTCAGGCTACGAGGTGTGGCGATTACGAAGCTAGTAGATGTACGGCCAGTGGCGGTTTCGCTTGAAGACGACCTTGCAGCCGTCGCAGCGAAACACGATCTGAACATGGCGCCGGCCGATGGCCTGCGCGTCCCGCCCGCACACCGGGCAGGAGGCGGTCTCTTCCATGTACATCGCCGGGATCGGGTCGACC
>VBGV01000228.1 GCA_005880755.1 Chloroflexota bacterium | reverse complement strand
TATTGTAAGGAGAAGGATTCATGGCGATGGCTGCTGTTGATTTCGCTGACCCGGCTTCGGAAGCCCAGCTGGAGGCGCTCGCCGAAAAGCTGCGCGCCCGCAACTTCGAGGTCGTGATCGTGCAGGACGGCGCGGAAGCGAAGGCCGAGGTGCTGAAGCGGATCCCGGAGGGGGCGCAGGTCCACTCCGGCAAGTCCAAGACGCTCGAGGATGCCGGGCTTTTCAAGGAGTTCATGGAAGGCGACCGGTTTGACTTCGTGCGCAAGCGGACCATGAAGTTGGACCAGAGAACGCAGCGCGACGAGATCCGCAGGCTCGGCGCGGCCCCGGACGTGATGATCAACAGCGCGCACGCCGTGACCGAGGATGGTCAGATCGTGGTCACTTCGGCCAGCGGCAGCCAGATCGGGCCGATCGCGTCCGGCGCAGGCCAGCTGATCCTCGTCATCGGGAGCCAGAAGATCGTCCCGGACCTCGACACGGCGTTCCGCCGGATCCGCGAGCACGTCTTTCCTTACGAGGACGCGCGCCTGCGCGAGGCGATTGGGATCGGGACGAAGATCACGCGGACACTGATCCTGGACCAGGACTTCATGCCGGGCCGAACGACAGTAATCCTGGTCCGCGAACCCATCGGGGTCTAACCCCCAGTTCAACTCCTCCCCACGAAGTGGGGAGGTGTCCGGCGAAGCCGGACGGAGGGGCCAGTAGGCAGGTTGGCCCAGATCGTGTCCATCACTTCGCTCAGGTCGCGGCCAATATCCGACGCCGGGATTGTCAACACTCGATAGCCCTCGGCTTCGAGCCACGCCTTCCGGCGGGCGTCGTATGCCCACCTCGTTTCATGGTCGTGGACCGAGGTGGGCATACGACGCCCGCCGGAAGGCGTGGCTCGAAGCCGAGGGCTATCGAGTGTTGACAATCCCGGCGTCGGATATTGGCCGCGACCTGAGCGAAGTGATGGACACGATCTGGGCCAACCTGCCTACTGGCCCCTCCGGCCGGCTTCGCCGGCCACCTCCCCATAAAAATGGGGAGGAGTTACCAGACGCTACTTCGCGTCTAGCTTGATCGACGCTGAGTTGATGCAGTAGCGCAGGCCCGTCGGCTGCGGCCCGTCGTCGAAGACGTGCCCCAGGTGCCCGCCGCAGTTCGCGCATGTGACCTCGGTCCGGATCATGAATAGCGAGTCGTCCGTCGTCTCCTCGATGGGCGCGCCCTCGGCCGGGGCGTAAAAGCTCGGCCAGCCGCAGTGGGCATCGAACTTCGTCTCGGACTCGAACAGCTTCGCGCCGCAGCCGGCGCACAGGTAAGCGCCAGGCGTCTTGGTATCCCAGTACTCGCCCGTGAACGGCCGCTCGGTGCCTTTCTCACGCAGCACGTGGTACTGGGTCGGGGTCAGGTCTCGCTTCCACTCGGCTTCGCTCTTCTGGACTTCGCTCTTCTTCATCGCCTCTAATCTGCCACGTTTCGGGAAGCGGCAAACTAATAGGTAGAGGTGGACAGGCACACCCAGTCTCGGCTCAAGCGAGAGAACGCGATCTGGCTGGTGACCGCGGGCCGCGATCTCCAGCCGCAGGCGGTCCCGGTCTGGTACCTGTGGGACGGCACCTCCTTCCTTATTTATGCGCAGCCTGGGATCAAGGTCCGCCACGTGCGCGAGAACCCCAACGTCGAGCTGCACCTCAACTCCGACGACGCCGGGGAGGACGTCGTTCGGGTCACGGGCAGCGCGACCATCCCCAAATCGCAATTGCCGGCCAACAAGGAGCGCGCCTACCTCCGCAAGTATCGAAGCCAGATCCTGAACCTCGGCATATCGGTCGAGGACTTCGCGGCGAAGTACAGATATCCGATTCGCGTGCGGAGGCTGCGCTTCCACTGATGACGCATCCACTCCGCTTCGGGCTGAAGGCATCGGGGCAGGACATCTCGATCCAGTCTCTGCGCGCGGTCTGGCGCATCGCCGACGAGGCCGGCTTCGACCACCTGTGGGACTTCGACCACCTGGCGGCGATTGGCGGCACCACCGCTGACCGCCCGATCTACGAGGGCTGGGCGCTGCAGGCGGCGATGGCCGAGGCCACCAAGCGAGTGCGCATCGGATGCCTCGTCACCGCCAACACCTATCGCAACCCGGCGCTGCTGGCCAAGACCGCGGTTACGGTCGACCATCTCTCAGGAGGAAGGCTCGAGTTCGGCATCGGCGCCGCGTGGGCCGAGATCGAACATGAGATGTACGGCTTCGACGGACTCGACCATCGCGTCGGCCGGCTGAGCGAGTCGCTGCAGATCATCAAGTCGCTATTCACCCAGGAGCGCACGAACTTCGAGGGGCGCTACTACCACTTCAAGGACGCGATCGCGAATCCGAAGCCGCTGCAGAAGCCCTACCCGCCGATCTGGATCGGCGCTTCGGGACAGACCACGATGCGACTGGTCGCGCGACATGCGGATGTTTGGAACATCGCGGGTGGCGACCCAGACAGAGTCGACGAGCTGACCGCCATGCTCGACGAAGCGTGCGCGGCGGTGGGCCGCGATCCGTCGGAGATCCGCCACTCCATCCAGTTCGGCTGGGACGGAAAGGAGTCAAACGAGCTGCTGGAGCTCTCGGGACGCTTTCTCGAGCAAGGGGTGACCGAACAGGTCGTCTACCTACGAGGAGAAGAGCCGGCCAAGCTGGCCGGCAAGGTCGCCGAGCTGCTGCCTGAGCTGCGGCGCCTTCAGCCGGTTGCCTCCTAAGAACATATTGTTGACACGAAATATCTCGCTGTAGTAATATGTCGTCATGCCCGACGTGTTCCAGGTCCTGGCCGACCCGACCCGGCGCCGCCTCATCGACGCCCTTCGCGATGGGGAACGCTCCGTCAATGAGCTGGTAGAACTGGTTGATATCGGCCAGCCGGGTGTCTCGCGGCAGCTCGCGATCCTGGAAGACGCCGACTTCGTGATCGTCCGGCCCGAGGGCCGGCGACGGATGTACTCGCTGCGCCCGGAACCGTTTCGTGAGCTCTCGCAGTTCGTGACCGCATACCGGGCCATCTGGGAGGGGCGACTCGACAGGTTTGCCGCCGAGCTCGACCGGCGTCGCAAGAACAAGAACAAAAAGGAGAAGCGCAGATGATCAGACCATGTTTGACGTTCGTCGACCGTGCAGAGGAGGCGGTGAAGTTCTACGTCTCGGTCTTCCCGAACTCGAAGATCGTGAGCACGCAGCGTGTGGAGAGCGACGGAGGGCCGATCCCGAAGGGCAAGCTGCTGAACGCTACGTTCGAGCTCGACGGGCGTGAGTACCTCGCGTTCGATGGCGGCCCGAGCTTCACGTTCACGGAAGGGATCTCGCTGATGGTCATGTGCAAGACGCAGCAGGAGGTCGACAACTACTGGACCAAGCTCACGGAAAACGGCGGCGAGGAAGGACCCTGCGGCTGGCTCAAGGACCGGTTCGGTCTTTCGTGGCAGATCGTGCCCGAGGTGCTGGGCCAGATGCTGAGCGACCCGAAGTCCGGCAACTCTGAGGCGGCCATGCAGGCGATGCTCAAGATGAAGAAGCTCGACATCGCGGGGCTGGAAAAGGCTTACCGGGGCAGCGCCGTCGCTTGACGGAGAGACCGAAGCTCACCCTCGAGCGCACGTTCCAGGCTTCGATCGACGACGTCTGGGAGCTCTGGACGACCAAAGAGGGAATTGAATCGTGGTGGGGCCCGGAGGGATTCAGCGTCGTCGTGCGCGACCTGGACCTCCGTCCCGGCCACGGCCTGGCTTACACGATGAGCGCAACCGCGCCCGAGATGATCGACTACATGATGAAGGCGGGCATGCCGGTTTCGAACGAGCACAGCCTGCGGTACACGGAGGTCGATCCTCCGTGGCGCCTGGCCTACATGGAGAAGGTCGACTTCATCCCGGGCGTCGAGACGTATGAGGTCGAAACCGTGATCGAGCTCGAACAAGTAGGCGACGCCGTGCGAATGGTGCTGACCTCCGAATCGATGCACGACGAGCACTGGACCAAGCTGGCGGTCATGGGCAGAGAGGGCGAGCTCGACCGTCTCGCCAAACTGCTCCTTAATCGCCGACAATCTGAATGACTCCCCTCTCCCCGCAGGGGAGAGGGTCAGGGTGAGGGGCGTTCAAAGAAGGAGGTCGATGTGCCCGACAGCGTTTATCGCGTCACAGAGCTCATTGGGACCAGCAGCCAATCCTGGGAGTCGGCGGCCAAGACCGCCGTCCAGACCGCGGCCAAGACCCTGCGCGACCTCCGCGTGGCCGAGGTGGTGGAGCAGGACCTGACGATCGAGAACGGAAAGGTCACGAGCTATCGGGTGAAGCTGAACGTGTCGTTCAAGTACGTCCCGGAAGGAAGCCCGACCCGGAAAGCAGCGACCAAGAAGCGCTAAGCGCTAGTCCCTCTCCCCACAGGGGAGAGGGTAAGGGTGAGGGGCGGGAAAGAAGCTAAGGAGCGGTAGCGGCCTGGAGCTGAATCCCGGCCGCCTTCATCTCGTCGAGGGCCTGGATGCCGGTCTCTTCTTTGACCGCCGCGCACAGGTTCACCAGGACGCGCACCTGGAACTGGTTGGTGCGCGCGTCCAGGGCGCTTGCGCGTACGCAGTAGTCGGTGGCGATGCCACACACGTCGATGTGGTCGATGCCTGGATGTACTTCTCGCGCACGAGGTTCTGGATCGTGGGGACGAACGCCGCGCCCGGCGTCCCGACCATGCAGTGCGGCGGCCATGTGGTGACGAAGTCGGGCGTGGCTGAGATGTGGTCGGGCGCGTTCTCGTGGTAGTCGCGCGACGCGACGACGAACTGGTACTCGTTTCGGAAGTGTCGGACGTGGCGCGCGATCATTGCCGCGACCGAGAGCCCACCCTGCACGCCCAGGCTGCCGCCCTCGACGAAGTCCACCTGGACGTCAACCACGAGCAGCGCGTTTCTCATGCTTACACTGGCCGTGATGGCCTCCGTGATAGTAGCGGGCGCGCGCACCCCGTTTGGCAAGTTCGGAGGCGCCTTCAAAGACGTCCCCGCCACGAGCCTCGGAGCCCATGCGATCCGCCAGGCCGCGATCGAAGCCGGCATCCCGCAGGAGGCGCCGGCGTGCGGCGGTGGCGGACAGGGCGACGCGCTGATCGTCCGCCGGCCGCAAAAGTGAGCGGAAAAAAGACCACACCCTACGGCTCCTGGGCGTCGCCCATCAACCCGGACCTCCTGCTCAACGGCACCGTCCATATGCGCAACCAGATGCTCCGTTGGGACGGCGACGACCTGTACTGGTCGGAGCTGCGGCCGTATGAGGCAGGGCGCATCGTCGTGTGCCGCCGCGCCGCGGACGGGACGATCGCCGACGTGACGCCGCAGGGATTCAACGCACGCAGCCGCGTCCACGAATACGGCGGCGGGCACTACGCGGTTAAGGGCGGGACTGTCTTCTTCACCAACTTCAAAGATCAGCGCCTGTACCGGCAGGACCGCGACGGCGCACCGCGTGCCATCACGCCTGAGGCGGACATCAGGCACGCCGACATGATCATCGACACCGAGCGCAACCTCGTCTTCGCGGTGCGTGAGGACCACACGACCGGGAC
>VBGV01000067.1 GCA_005880755.1 Chloroflexota bacterium | reverse complement strand
TCATCGGCGCGGCGCTCGAGCTCGTGTTCTTTCGGCGCGTGTACGGCCGTGGACACCTTGCGCAGGTGCTGCTGACCTTCGGCTTCACGCTCGTGTTCGTCGACCTGATCCGCTCCCAGTTCGGGCCGACGACGCGCTCCATCCCGCCGCCTTCTGGCCTCGAGGGTGCCGTCCAGGTGCTAGGCGCCACCTTCAGCGCATACAGCCTTTTCGTCCTGGCTGTGGCGACGGTGGTCGGCGCCTTGCTTCTCGTCGGCTGGCGATCCTTGCGCGTCGGGGCCGTGCTGAGGGCGGGCGTCGAGGACAAGGAGATGGCGGGCCTCCTTGGCATCAATCTCCCGAGGGTCTTCACGCTCACTTTTGCGTTCGGCGCGGGGCTGGCGGGCCTGGCGGGAGTGATCGCTGCCCCTGAGTTCGCCATCTATCCGGGGATGGACGCGAACGTCCTGATCCTCGCGCTGGTCGTCGTGGTCCTCGGCGGCCTGGGCTCGATCGAGGGCGCCCTCCTGGGCGCGGCACTGGTCGGGCTGGGATACGTGATCGGTACCAGCCTCTTCCCTCAGTTTGCGATTGGTCTGATCTTCGCGTTGATGGCGGCTGTGCTCGTGGTTCGGCCCTCCGGGCTGCTTGGGCGCCGGATGTGATTCGAGGTCGCTTCCGTGCTGCCTGGAGGCCCGGCCTTCTGGCGATCCTGACCCTGGCTCTGGCGTCGGTCCCGATGTGGGCGCCTCGTTTCTGGATCTACATCGCCACGCAGGCGTTGATCTTCGCCATCTTCGCGATGTCCCTCGACTTTCTCCTGGGCTACGCGGGTCTTCCCTCGTTTGGGCACGCCGCCTTCTATGGCGTGGGTGCTTACGCATGCGCGCTGCTCGCCCTGCGCCAGGTCGACGGGCTCATTCCTCTGCTGGTAGTAGGTGCGGCCGCCGGGGCGCTCATTGCGGCTCCGATCGGTGCGCTGTCGTTGCGCACCACCGGCATCTACTTTTTGATGCTGACGCTGGCCTTTGGCCAGATGCTGTGGGGCCTGGCGGTCAACTGGACCTCTCTCACCCGGGGCACGGACGGACTCATCGGCATCCCGCGGCCCACGCTCGCCGGTCTCGATGCATTGAACATCTCTCTCTACGAGCGCGGGCCGTTCTTCTTTCTGTGCTTGGTGGTTGCCATCCTCACCTTTTTGTTGCTCGAGATGCTCGCGCGCTCGCCATTCGGCAAGACACTCGAAGGCATCCGGGACAACGAGCGACGCATGCGCGCGCTGGGCTACCCGAGCTTTCGCTATCGATTGGCCGCGTTCGTCATTGCAGGCTCGATCGCCGGGATTGCCGGATCGCTGGCCGCAATGTCGAATGGCTACGCCACCCCCGATCTTCTGTACTGGACGGTGTCCGGCCTCGCGTTGGTGGCTGTGGTGGTGGGCGGCGCGCGCTCACTCGTCGGTCCGGTGCTGGGCGCCTTTGCGGTGCTTTTCGGTCAGCTGGGCCTGTCCACCTACGTGCCTCGGTGGGAGCTGATCCTCGGCTCGCTCTTCATCGCCTTTGTTCTCTTCGTGCCGCGCGGCCTGGTCGGGCTCGTCCGGAGGGCTTGAT
The DNA here is from genome assembly GCA_005880755.1 of Chloroflexota bacterium. Classification (GTDB taxonomy): domain Bacteria; phylum Chloroflexota; class Dormibacteria; order Dormibacterales; family Dormibacteraceae; genus 40CM-4-65-16. The sequence continues at coordinate 28,726 of VBGV01000067.1, read as the reverse complement.
CGAAATGCGCGTGTCGGTGGCGGGCGTGACGGTGCGTTTCGGGGCTGTGGCCGCCCTGAGCCGCGTCGACATCGACGTCGCCGCCGGCGAGCGCCGCGCCGTAATCGGCCCCAACGGCGCCGGCAAAACCACGCTTCTCAACGTGATCGCCGGTGAGCTGCGGCCAACCGAAGGCTTGGTGCATCTGGGCGAACAGGATGCAACGCCCCTTCCCGCGTGGCGGCGTGCTCGACTCGGCCTCGGGCGTACCTTCCAGCGTTCAACCCTTTTCGACCAGCTCTCCGTCGCGGAAAACGTGACCCTGGCGGTGCGAGCTCGACTTCATGGAGGCTGGCGCTTCTGGCCTGCGCGGGAGCGGGCTGTCAACACCGAAGTCCAGGGCCGGCTTGAGGCGGGCGGCATCGCGCACCTCGCCCGCCGGCGTGCAGCCGGCCTGGGCCACGGCGAACGGCGCATCCTCGAGATCGAGGTGGCGCTGGCGGCCGTGCCCTCAGCGCTGTTGATCGACGAGCCGATGGCCGGGCTCTCCGGAGCGGAGCGTCGCCTAACGCTGGAGCGCCTGCAGGCCCTGCCAGAAGACGTCACTGTGGTGATCGTCGAGCACGACCTCGATGCCGTGTTTGCGTTGGCCCAGCGCATCTCGGTGCTCGATCACGGCGTCAAGATCGCCGACGGGACTCCGGCCGAGGTACGCGCCAATCCTCGAGTGCAAGAGGTTTACCTTGGCGCGATCTGAGCCTACGACCCCGAACAGGCTTGCCGTCGATCGCCTGACCGCGGGTTACGGCGCCAGTGTCGCCGTTCGCCAGGTGACGCTTCGAGTAGGGCCGGGCGAAGCGGTTGCCTTGCTCGGCCGCAACGGGGCCGGCAAGTCGACGACGCTGATGGCCATCGCCGGGGCGCTCCGTCCCATGACGGGATCGGTGCAGATCGACGGCCAGTCGGTGGCGGGCCTGCCGTCATATCGGGTCGCCCGCAGCGGGGTGTCCCTGGTGCCGCAGGGCCGGCGGATCTTCGCCACGCTCAGCGTTCGTGAAAACCTGACCCTGGCGTCAGGGAGCGGCAACCTCGCCGGGATCTATTCGCTGTTTCCCGCCCTCGGCGTCCGGTCCGCCGCGGCCGGGAGCGCTCTGTCGGGCGGTGAGCAGCAGATGCTCGCCATCGGACGCGCCTTGATGGCCCGCCCGCGCCTGCTGCTGCTGGACGAGCCTTCGGAAGGATTGGCGCCGCAAGTCGTACGGGTCCTGGGCGACCTCATCGCCCGGCTGCGGCACGAGATGGGGCTTTCAATCCTGATCGCCGAGCAGAACCTGGCGCTGGCCTTCGAAGTCGCCGATCGCATCTATGTGATGGAGAGGGGCGAGGTCGTGCACGAGGCGCCGGCGGCGGCGTTTCGAGACGACCATGCATTGCAGAGGCGGTACCTGGGCGTCTAGGCGCTTTCGATCGGATAGATTGGTGCGTTGACCGTCCAATCCGCGACGATCGGCTAGCGATTCGAGAACCTCTTGAAGGCGTCGCGCCGCGACAGAGACTGCATGCCCAAATGGGCACCCAAATCGCTTCTGTCGATGCCGTCCATCTCCGGCTCAAACAGAAACTCATGGTCGATATCCTGAAAGCCAAGTTCGCGCAAGTCCATGAGGTCATCTCTAAGCCGGTTTTCATCCTCTACCTTGTAGATCTCGGGCACGACATCGCTGGCGTGGTCGAAAATCGCCTTTAAGCACAACTCTTCAGCGGTGTTGGCGGGCCCTTCCCAACCGGCATCGTGCAGGCCCCTCTCCACCGATCTCATGGCGTTAGTCATACCGACCATGAAGGCTTCGTCGACTCCAATCCGCCAAGTCGGGGGCAGATATGCATCTGTATTCATCGGCTTTCGCCCGGACATTATGTCGTTCAAGTCTTCTTTCAGGCAGTCGCGCAGAACGTCGACAGCAACCGAGACGGCAGCCCGGCTTTCGAGTGAGCAACTCTGGCTCGAGCCGAATGCGACTATGGCGTGTCCAATTGTCGGGTCAAGGGAGGGTCGGTCGGAGTCATCCATGTATATCGACAAGCATGCACGAGGCCGGACGTATCGCAAACCCTGCCCGTTAACACGGCGAAGGTGGTTTCCACCGTGGCCACCACAGTTCGGCTACCTGGCATACACTTCGACCCAAGGGCCGTCGGGTCATCACATGGGGGTCGGGACATGATGGGTTTGATGGTTCGTCTTGCGATTGCCGGGTTGTCGGCGATTCCGCTCGCCACCAGTCCAATGGTTGCGGCGGCTTCAACAGCACCACCGGTTCTGAGCCTTGAGTTCCTGAGTGGAGCGCCTCAGATCGCCGCGACCTGTAATCCAGGAGGAACGTCAACGATCACTTATTTTGTAACCGGTGTCGCAAATGGACCCTATCCGGGGACCTTCGCCGAAGTCGGCCGCTTCACTATCGGCCCGGAGAACGCACCGCGCTTCATCAACGGTTTTCAGTCTGGTCCGGTGACTTCGTTCGATGCGGCATTTGCGATCAATTCCCCAGTCGGTAAGGTGACAGGCGTCAAGACGCTGGTCATGCCGAGCTCTGTGTTCGGGACGTGCTACGACTTCTCAGCGTTTGTCATCCCTGGGGGACCAACCATCAGCGGCACTTTTCGCGAGGTCTGTGCGTGCCCCTTTGGCCTTGCCTATCAAGCCCGGATCACGACTCCAGACGGATCGCAGTTCGTGGACTCCGGTCAGTCTGGCGTCCTCATCAATCAGCTCAACGCTACCGTCGTGGCTGGTCCTGGCAGCATCACACCCAGCAACGCATTCAACGAGGCGTTTCAGTCTTCAGGTCTGACCACCATCCAGGTTTGTCCCGCCGAGGGTTCGCCGGGCGATGACGACCCGCCGTGCATGGACGATTGATGCCGAGTTAAGGCCGAGCGGCCTTGTCGAATCGGGCCATTGTCATTCGTCGTATGGGTGACAAGCACCCATTGCACAGAGGAGAGAATCACATGGCCCGGTACATCTTCCTTCAGTACGTCGACGAGTCCAAAGCGCCTCCATACGGTTCACCCGAGCTCAACGCCCAGATCGAGGCTTTCGCGAAGTACCTGGACGAGGTGAAAGCGGCGGGCGCGTTCAAGGATGGAGATCCCTGCCAGCCTTCCGCCGCCGGCTTTAGCGTCTCGGTCCACGACGGTCACGCCAAGACCACCGATGGCCCGATGCACGCCCAATCCCCCTGGCTCAACGGCTACTTCGTCCTCGAGTGCAAGGACCGGGCCGAGGCGGCCGCCTGGGCGGCCAAAAACCCGGCCGCGCAGGGAGGCACCGTCGAGGTCCACCCGATCCTCTCGCTGTAGCGCGGATATCCTGACCCCACGTCCAGCTTCTCGATTCGCGAAGGGGTCGCAGCGGATCTTCCCCGTGTCAGCGAGATCAAGGTCCGCAACTGGGCCGACACCTACGGGGCGCTTCTCGACCGCAAGGTGCTCAGCCCATTCCTTGATCGTGAGGCTCAGCTCGAGGACCTGCGCCAAGCCGTAGGGCTCCCCGGGACGCTTCTCCTGGTTGCGGTCGATGGAGCCGAGGCGATCGGCGGATTTGCGCTTACGTACATGGCGCGCGAGCCGGAACCCTGGCTCGAGTCGCTTCACGTGCTGAGTGAATTTCGGGGCCATGGGATGGGAACTCAGCTCATGCAATCGACGGCCGCCCACTTGCACGTACGCGGGTACGACAGCATGCGTCTGGGAGTTATCGCGGGAAACGACGCGGCGGCGCGCTTTTACGAACGGCTAGGAGGATCGCGGATCGGACTCGAGCCGGTGTCGTGGGCCGAAGGCGCGATGCACCAGGTCTATCGCTGGTCGAACCTCACCCAGCTCGCTGACGACCTTCCGTAACCCACCGACAACTGAGTCGTTCACCTTGCAGCGCACAAGAATGACGGTGCGATCACATCAAAAGGAGGTGCAATCCGGTGGCGAGCAGAGTTCGCTGGGTCCAGGCCCTGATCATCCTTTCCGCGGTTTTCGGCGTGCTCTTCGTCCAGTCCTCACGCCCTCGTCAGGGCGTACTCACAAAGGTGAGCTGAGATTCGACCGCGGCCCGTGCAGCCCGCGCGCAGGCTTCACGGGTCTCCCGGTCCGGAGTTACACTCCCGGCCGTGACGAGCGTCGGCGACAGCTTCGCGTGGCCCTTCCAGGACCCCAGCTGGTTCAGCAAGATGGTCGTCCAAGGCCTCATCTTCATCATCCCGATCGTGGGCTGGATCGCCCTCACCGGTTGGCTCGTCCTTACCATCGACAACTACCGCGCCGGTCGCCGCGAGCTGCCCCCCGCGGGCTTTCACCTCGAGCGCGGCGTCCCGCTGTTTGTCGTGCTTCTCGCCTACGGAATCGTCATCGCGATCCCCATCACGATTCTCTACACCGTCGGTGGCGCCGGGCACAACGGCGCTGTCTCCGCGCTGGCGGGCCTTATCAACCTGGCTCTGAGCCTGTTGTTTGCCTTCATCGCTCCCTCGCTCATCCTGCACACGTACCGCGGTGGGTTCAACGGCGGCTTCGACGTGAACGCTGTCTGGGAGACGGCCACCGCCAACACTTCCAACACCGTCATCGCGGGACTTCTGGTGTACGTGGCCCGTCTCGTCGGAGGTATCGGGTTCTTGCTGTGCTGTGTCGGCGCGCTCTTCACGATCCCGTACAGCACGGCCATCACCGCGGGCATCGTGACCTGGTACGAGGGCACGTTGTCAGGTCCTGGTCCGATGGCCCAGTCGGCGCCGCCGTCTGCGCCCCCGGGCTAGTCGCTCCGAAGCTGCGGAAGGAGCTGGGGAGTCACTTTGAGGGCGCCTGGGCCGAGGGACGCGAGATGTCCCTCGGCGAAGCCCAGGCGCTGGCTCGTTCTTAGCTCGCCGCTGATTCCCAGGTCACGATGTCTGTCCCTGCACGCATGCGACGAACGCTTTGTGCTCCGCCTTGTCTTCGGTTCGGTCGGCAGCCTTCGCGGCCTTGTCGCCCTTGGCCGGCTTCTTTTCCGACTGGTCCTCATTCGCGCCGGCGGCCTTGCAGGCCTTGACGCGCGCGGCCTGCGCTCCGTCTTCGTTCTCCTGCCCCTCGGCTGATGCGATCGCGCTCACGCACGCGCCATGCACGCCGTCAGGACCGTGTGGACATGTCGTGCGCGCAGCAGACGCGACTGCATCGCCATGCGAATCCGGGTCAGTCCCGCTCGAACCTTCTTGCATTGCAAGGGCGCTGGCTGTGCCCAGCGTGAGAGCCGCAGCCGCGCCGAGGATGGCGAATCGAAACGAGAGCATTGATCTCCCTCCTGTGTCGCTGAATTCCGGCCCCGTCCCCTCGTTGGAAAGCACTAACGCTGAACCCGCGGCGCCTAACCAAACTCCGTAATCGCCGGAAAACCGGGGCCCCCTCGTTAGACTCCTTAACGTCCTAAAAAACGTCCTAAAAACCCCGGAGGCAACATGGCAGCACTACGTCGCAGAAAGGTCGTCGCAACGTTGTTGAAACTGGCCCGTGGATCGAGGCGATCGAGATCGCTCTCGGTCGGCCCAGGCTGCACGTGCGAAAGCTGCGTGCAGGCCTGGGACCGGCACCACCCGGGTCAGGTTTCGTTGGTCCACGAGGCTCGCCTGCTGAGACTCGGCCTGGACTGACTCCCCCGTTGACAGCCGCGCCCGGTGGGCATTAGATTCGCCGGGTAACGCTCGTGGTGGGGCGCGACCGCCGGCGCGGTCGCCGCGTTGAAGGGAGAAGCACGCGATGGAGATCCGCAACTCGACTCGTGCCCTCATGGCGTCCGCGCTTGCGCTGATCGCCGTCATCGCCGCCAACAGCCCGGTGGGCGCGTCGGGCGCCGGCTGGACGATCACCCCGGTCGTGTCGGGCCTGGAAGGGCCGCGAGGAGTCGCGTTCGACGGCCGCGGCAATCTGTACGTGTCGGAGACGGGCAAGTATTTCGACATCGCGCCCGGTCCGTTTGGCGTTTCGCGCACGGGCAAGGTCGACAGGTTCCGGCTCTCCGAGAGTGGCGCCCGGCTCGTGTGGTCGACGGCATTCGATTCGCTGTACGACAGCGCCCACGGCGCGCCAGAGGTTCTCGGCCCTGAAGGTATAACCACGTTCTGCCCAGGGAGCGCGGCGGACAGCTGCCAGGTCCGGATGATCGAAAGTGAATCTCGTGACGGCGTCAACGCAACCACCAAAGGGCTTTCTTTCTCGCAGATTGGGCATCTCTACGCGCTCAATCCCGAGACCGGCAAGCCGACCGACAAGAGCGATATAGGAGACCAGCAGTACGCGTGGACGGCCGCCCACGCAAGTCTTTGGGAAGAGTTCCCTGACTCCAACCCCTATGGCGTGCTCATGACCAGGGATGGGAAGACCGGCAAGCCGCGCACATTCGTCATCGATGCCGGCGCCAACACCGTGCTCGAAGTGATGAACAACGGCACCGCGCGGGTGATCGCTTTCATCCCCAACGATCCGATTCGTGACTCAACCCCGACGTGCGCCGCGGTGGGCCCAGACGGTGCCTTGTACGTCGGGACCCTGGACTTCGTGGCCAACCTCTTTGTGTTTGGGCCCGGGCAGTCGCACGTTTATCGGGTCGACCCGGACACGAACGAGGACTTCATCACCGCCGGGACTCATGTCTGGGCCAGCGGCCTGACCACGCTGACCGCATGCACCTTCGACCGAAGCGGCAACTTCTGGGCGACCGAGATGTTCCAGCCCAACTCCGCGGGCCCGCCCGGAGACCTGGTGCGGATCCCGTTCGCCAATCCGAGTGTCCACCAGCACGTCGGCGGCGGATCGCTGCCCTTGCCGGGCGGGGTCACGCCCGGGCCAGGCGGGACGCTGTACGTCAGCGTGAACTCGGCCAACACCGCCCCAGGCAGCGGCAAGATCGTGAGGGTCGCGCCCGCCGAAGACTGAAAACCTAGCCCGGGATCGAGGTCAGCAGGTAAAGGTTGCTGAGCGACGCGGTCGCGAGGCAAACCGTAACCGCCTGCACCGCGACCAGCGTGAGGCGAAACGTCAGGCGTGAGAGGCGGTGGTCCTCCTCACGGACTTTGCGTGCGGCTGCGATCAGCACGGCCGCCGCTCCGGCGACGATGAGGACCTTGAAGCCCCAAAAGAGCGCGATGCCTCCGACCTCGAGCAGGCGAGCGCTGACCGGCATCGACTCGATCGAGCCCTGGGCGCGGTCGATTGCGGTCGTGATGGTGTCGGTCGCCTGACTTCCAAGCAGCAGGCCGCTCCACAACAAGGCCTGCCGGATCTCCACGCTGGTACAACGCGCGGACCTTTCTGCGTGGCTTCAACATGTCGATTGCGTTCCGCAATTTTTTCTCAGGACGATGAACTTCTCGTCCACGTCCGTCTCGGACAGGCCACCGAACGAGATGGTGGTGGCGCCGTCGACATCGAGCTGGGCGTCGGGCGCGCCGGGCATTTGAAACACGCGCACGACCTGGTACTCGGCCGCGATCTCCGGAAACTGCTGCCGGAGCGACTCCAGCTCCCACGGGCGGAGCACCAGCCAGTCTGGTTTGAGCGCTGCGACGAGATGTGGAAGGTCGCGCTGGTCAGGCGGCAGCGCCTGCAGCGCGCGCACCGAGGTCTTCGATGTCAGCCCTGGATAATCGAACAGCTTCACCCCGCCATAGAAACCGATGTAGCCGGCCGACTCCGAAGTCACCGACTCGCCTCGAGGGACCGTGGCCTTGAGGTACTCGGCGACGTTGGTCCTCACCTCGTTTTCCACCGCCTGCACCTTCGACTCGACCGCGAAGCTGAACGGCATGTGCATGGCAAAAGCGAGGGCGAGCGCGATGGAAAGGATTCTTGTGATCGCATGGCGCCACGCGTAGATCCTCTGCAGGCCCGCCGCCACGACGATCATGACCAGGGCCAGAAACGGCGGCAGGTACCAGTCGTAATAGTTGATGGTCGGGATGAAATAGACGCGATACGCGAAAAAGAGCCCGATAAAAGCCAGTGCCGGCCACCAGCCCGCGACCTGACGAGACGCAACGAGACCGATCGCGAAAAGGTCGGCCACCACGACGGCGATGACGATCAGGACCGGACCGGGCAGCGGCGCCGCGGCCGTGCTCCAGACCTCGTGGAACGGCTCGAAGTGATAGAGGAGCAGCTCGATATGCCCGGTCACCTGCCCGAACAGCCACTCCAGCCACGGCAGCGGTGAGCCGTTGCTCAGGATGGCCGGGATCGGGCTCACGGTCGCCTTCGCGACGACCGTGTTCGGAATCGGCGAGCCGTAGTACGCGGTCGTGAAGACGATCCACGGCGCGACGATCGCCCCCGCGATGCCGCCCGCCGCGATCGCGCGCCGCAGGTTGCCCAGCGCGAGGTAGGCCAGCGCGGGGGCCACCCACAACACAAACTCCGGACGCGCCAATGGGGCAAGCCCAAGCCAGATCCCAGAAGCGACCAGGTCCTGGCGACGGACGTGGTACACGCCGCCGAGGATGACGGTGACGGCGACCTGGGTCTCCATCCCCGACATGCCGTAAAAGATCATGTTCTGGTCGAAGGCGAGGTAGGCCAGGACGAAGGCGGTGGGAAACGCGCCGAGTCTCAGATCGCGGCAGATCAGCCGTGCATAGACGAGTGCGATGCAAACGGCGATCAAGGACGCGACGCGCATCGCGAACATGCCCGACCCCTGGTGAACCAGCTCGCCCGCCAGCGGGATCAAGACCCCGATCGCGGAGGTGAAACCATGCACGTTGCCTTCGCCGGCGTGGTGGATGAGGCCCAGCCCGAGAGGGACGTTGCGGGCGTGGGTGATCGTGGTCAGGCCGTCCTCGAACATGCGGTTCGTGATGGTCCAGAAGAGCAGCCGGGCCATCACCGCGGCGGTGACGAAACCGAGCAGCGCCACATCGGCGCGAGGCCGGTCATGCGACAGCGACGGTGACTGCTCCAGCACGGCAGCGGTGGCCACGGCGGCCTATTTTGGGCCCGGCGCCCCGAGTTCAAGCCGGATTCGGCTCACCCGCGATTGAGTCGAAGCCAAGGGGTTGGCGTTCCCTATGTGGAGGTGCCGACTCAGATGGACACTGGAACCCTAACCACGATCCTGGTCATCGCCCTGGTCGTCGTCGTGCTGCTCTTCCTGTTTCGCGCCGCGGGCGTGGGCCGCGGGCGGCCGAAGCTGCGGCCGCTGCCGCCGGACTCGCGCGACCGCTACGCAGGCGAGTGGGACGAGATCGAGATGAAGTTCGTCGACTCGCCGGAGCAGGCGGTACGCGAGGCGGAGGCGCTGGTCATGTCCGTGCTGCGCGAGCGCGGCCATCCGTTGACCGAACGGGACCTGCCGCAAGAGATGCAGCGAGCGCACCGGCTCGGCTACACGTCGAAAGACAAGACCGAGGGCATGCGCCAGGCGCTGCTCCACTACCGCGCCGTGATGGTGCGGATGGTCGGTCCGGAGGACAAGGCCCGGCGCGAGCAGCGGCGGCGAGAGCTGGCCTAGCCGGCTTAGAGACCGGGAGCAGTCACGCGCGGCCAGGCGTCGTTGACGTCTGACAGGCGCGAGGTGATCTCCGACGTGCCCGCGATGCTGTAGATGTACGTGACGCCGGTTGGTGTCGGTTGCCCACCGAAGCACGTCGAGCATGCGCGCTCGCCCTTGTACCAGACCAGGTCGTTGGTGAGGAACCTGACGCCGGAACGTCCCGGCGGTGTCGTGTTCGACACGCTGTTGGCCTGCACGCTGTAGAAGCCGATGCCGCCGATTCCGCTCGTGGTGCGGAACGTGTACGCGATCCAGCGCCCATCCGGCGAGGACCGCGGCCTGATCCAGTGCAGCGAGGTCATCGAAGAGAGCCCGGTCGACGGATCCCACCGGTGGAGGTTGCCGGTCGCGTCACGGAAGAACAGGCGGCTCGGCACCGATGCCCACACCGCCATCGTCATGCCGGAGGTCGAATAGGCGAGCGTTCCGTCGCTCGCGCGGCGGACCTGGTCCGGCGCGGTCTCACCGGTGCCTCCCACGTGGAAGGTCTGGAACAGCGCGATGTACAGGCCGTCGGGTGAAAAGCCGAGGAAGCTGTCGTCCTCGTCAGGATTGACACCTCGACCCGGCACGGCGGGCAAGGTCGCGAGCACGCGGTTGCCCGACGGCCCGGCGAGCCGCCAGGTGTTGCCGTCGAGGTAGGTGACGGAGCGGCCGTCCGGGCTGATCGCGTACTGGCCCGAGCCGATGACGCCGGCGCCGTAGGTGGCAAGGATGCGCGTCGGGCCGCCCGCGAGCTGCGCCCCGATGATCTGGTTGTCCGCAGTCTCGTAGGCGACCGCGGACGCGCTGACGAACTCGGGAGCGAGGACGCTCGTGTCGAAGGTGCAGAGGTTGCGTGCGTTGGCCGGGTCCTGGATGTCTCGCACCACGACCGTCGGATCTCCCGTCACGGTGCCGATCACCATGTTGTCGCCGGCGGGGAGGGTGCCCACGCAGTGGACAAGGGTTGCGGGACCTGGTGGTGGCGTGGCACCGGGTGAGGTCGTGCTTGACGGTGTGGTCGTGATTGCGGACGCGGTTGCCGTCGAGGTCGGTGATGGCGTATGCGACGCGCTGGGGGTGGAACCGCCGCATCCGACCACCATGAGAATCAAGCCGAGGGCCGCCCCGCTCGCGCGCACGCGGTAACAGTAGCGGCGAATCCCTAATCGATAAGGCGGCTTAGCAACTCTCGTGTTTCTGTCGGCAGTTTGTCGCGGAGCCGGTAGTAAATCCAGATTCCGCGCTTCTCGGACTCGACCAGGCCCGCTTCTTTGAGCTTTGCCATGTGGTGCGAGATGGTCGGCTGGGTGAGGCCGAGGCCCGCGGTGAAATCGCAGATGCAGATCGGGGACGCGGCCCTCCACAGCGAGGCGACCATCGTCAGGCGAGTCGGATCGCCCAACGCCTTCATCAGGTCGGCTCGGCTTTCGGCCCAGGTTTCGCTCACGCGAGGTAGGTTGCAACACACGCCCCTCACCCTAACCCTCTCCCCTGCAGGGGAGAGGGGAATGGTTTTCAATCCCACGACTCCATGCTACAGTATCCATCGACGATTATCGATGGATTCAGGAGCATGACACGATGAGCGAAGTCAAAGAAGCCGTCAGATCCCGGTACGCGAACGCGGCGAAGCTGATCGCCGTGCTGCCGGTCGACTCCAAAGCCGGCTGTTGCGCGGTCGACGGCCCCGACTGCGGCTGCGCGGGCTCTTACGCGGAGGCAGAGCTGAAGGAGATCGGATTGACCGACTCGGTGAGCCTCGGTTGCGGCAACCCGACCATGCTCGCCGACCTGAAGCCGGGCGAGATCGTGCTCGACCTGGGATCCGGGGCGGGGCTGGACGTGCTGCTGTCGGCGCGACGGGTCTCGCCGGGCGGCCACGCGTACGGCGTCGACATGACCGACGAGATGCTCGAGCTCGCCAATCGCAATCGCGCGAAGGCGGGCATTACCAACGCCACGTTCTTGACGGGATCCATCGACAACGTCCCCCTTGCCGACGCGTCAGTCGACGTCGTGATCTCCAACTGCGTGATCAATCTCGCGGAGGACAAGGCCGCTGTGATCAGGGAGGCTTATCGGATCCTGCGCCCGGGTGGCCGGTTCGCGGTCGCGGACATGGTCGAGCTGGAAGCCCTCGCCCCCGCGCTCAAAAAGCAGCTCGACACCTGGGCGGGCTGCATCTCGGGCACGATCCCGATCGACGAATACCGCGCGGCCCTGGTCGCGGCAGGATTCGCGGAACCGGAGTTCGAGGTGCACGCGACCCAGGTCCTGCCTGGCGCGGGCAAGGTCGGAAGCGCCTACATCAGGGCGTCGAAACCGGCGTAGCTTTCCCCATCCGGGCCAACGCAATTCGTCTCGCGGCCGCGTCCGTGCTGATGCCTTCGCGCTCGGCTCGCTGAAAGATCTCGAAGATCACGTCGCCGATCCCGGCGAGCTTGGACTCGAGGACCTCGTGAGTCCAGTGCTGCTCCTCCAGCCCGCCTCCATGGAGGACGCCGCCGGCGTTGATCACGAAGTCCGGCGCGTAGGCGATTCCCCTGCCGCGCAACGCGTCTGCGTCAGCGGGCGTTTCCAGCTGGTTGTTGGCGCCGCCCGCGATCACGCGACATTGAAGGTTGGGGATCGTACGGGCGTTGATGATGCCTCCCGTCGCGCAAGGGGCGAGCACGTCGCACGGCGTGGTGAGCGCGCGATCCGGCGCAACCACCACGATTCCCTTGTCGCGCATGTTGGCGAGGCGCGCGGGATCGATGTCCGTGGCGATCACCTTGGTGTCCGCTTCCAGCAGCAGCTCGATGAGGCGGCCACCGACGCCACCCGCCCCTTGCACGAGGACGCTTCTCTGGCTGAGGTCGTCCGAGCCGAACGCGTAGCGGCAGCTCGCGCGGATGCCGTGGAGGACGCCGACCGCGGTGTCCGGTGCGGTGTCGCCAGCCCCGCCGGCGGCCTCGGTCTTGCAGAAGACGTACGGTGTCACCTCCGCGATCATGTCCATGTCGGCGGCTGAGGTGTTCATGTCGGGTGCGCAGCTATAAAGGCCGCCCAGCGAGTTGATGAACCGGCCGTATTCGTGCAGCAAACGCCGTCTCGCGTCTCCTTGCGGGATCTCCGTCGAAGGCAGCGCGATGACCGCCTTGCCGCCGCCGTGTGGAAAGTCGACGCTCGCGAGCTTCAGGCTCATCGCCTCGGAGAGGCGCATGCCGTCGGCGAGCGCGTCGGCGGGCCGGTCGTAGTGCTTCATGCGTGTCCCGCCGGCGGCTGATCCGAGGGCCGTCGAGTGGACGCAGATGAACATCCACGTGCCCGTTTCGCGGTCGCGATGAATCGAGACCGACTCGCCGTCCCAGGTCTCGAGGAGTTCTAGCACTCCTCGGAGTTTAGGCTGCCTTCCTGTCGTCCTTGGGGTGCTCGACCACTGCCAGGACGCGAGGCGCGATGAACCTCGCGGTACGGATCACGCCGCCAGTGCGGGTCAGCTCTCGGACCTCGACCGTCGTGCGCGAGCTGCGCACCTCGACACTGCGTCCGGCACGGGTGGCCTCGATGACGTACTCACGGGCCGAGCCGCTGCCGGCGTCCACCAGGACTTCCACGAAATCTCCCTTCGACATACGTCTCTATCTATTCCCAATTCGTGCGTTATCTGAACGTGGCGCAGCCGCCTCCGAGCCCCCGCAGCGTGGAGCAGCTGAGAGAGGCCGCCGCCTCCTGCCAGGCCTGCGACCTGTGGGAGAACGCCACGCAGACCGTCTTCGGCGACGGCACCGAGCACGCCCGGATGATGCTGATCGGCGAGCAGCCGGGCGACCAGGAGGACCTCCAGGGCAAGCCGTTCGTCGGGCCCGCGGGACGCCTCCTGGAGAAGGCGCTGGAAGAGGCGGGGATCGACCGCCGGCGGGTCTACGTCACCAACGCCGTCAAGCACTTCCGCTGGACGCGCCGCGGCAAGCGCCGCCTGCACGAAAAGCCGAATGCAGGCCAGGTCCGGGCTTGCCGCCCTTGGCTGGAGGCGGAGATCACGGTGGTGCAGCCGCGGATCATGGTCCTCCTGGGCGCGACCGCTGCCCAGTCTGTGATGGGACCTGCGTTCCGCGTCAGCAAGCAGCGGGGCGAGGTGCTTGCCTCTCCTTTTGGTGTCCCGGTGGTCGCCACCGTCCACCCGTCCTCAATTCTGAGGGCGACCGACGATGAGGCGCGTGAGGTCGCAATGTCTTCGTTGGTTGCCGACTTGAAGGTTGCAGCCAACCGCTCCTGAGGTCAAAATGCCCGCTGCATGGCCCAGGCCGAGGAGCAGATAGGGCGGGGGGCGTTCCTGCCGCTGGCCGTCCAGAACGCGTATCGCGAGCGCTACCGCGCCATCCGTCCGGAGTGGAGGTCGAGCGGTGACCAGCTCGAGGCGATGCTCCGCAGCCACGCCACCGCGAAAAGCCGCGTGCTCGACCTCGGGTGCGGCCGTGGCGGTGTCGTCGAGCTGTTCTGGCGCGACGTCAGGTTTGCCGCCGGGCTCGATCCCGATTCGCCCTCGCTGAACGAGCATCGCGCACCAGGCATGCCCGTCATCCGCGGAGTGGGAGAGAGGCTGCCGTTCGTCGACGAGTCGTTCGACCTGATCGTGTGCCTCTGGGTGCTCGAGCACCTGCAGGCTCCGGTCACGATGCTGCGTGAGGTGCATCGCGTGTTGATGCCCGGAGGGCACTTCGTCTTTCTCACCCCCAACATGCGCAATCCGCTGATGGTGGCGAACCGCATCGGAAGGGCGCTGCCGTCCCTGCAGCGGCGCCTCGTGCCGCGCTTCTATGGGCGCGAAGAGGCGGACACGTTTCCCGTGCGGTATCGAGCGAACACCGTCGGCGCGATTCGCGGGCACGCGAAGGCGTCCGGCCTGGAGGTGTACGACATGCGCGTGGTGCCGGATCCGACATACCTCGCGGTGAGCAGCTTCATGTTCAGGGCCTCTGTGATGTCAGAGCGCCTGATGCCGAGGGGCTGGGGCGTGCATCTGCTGGGAGACCTAATCCGGCCCTAGCAGGTAGCCCAGCCGGCGCGGTGTGCGTGAGAGCTGCGAGACCAGGAAGCTCGGCTGAGTCCCGCGCTCCTCAGCGGTCTCTTTGGCGATCATCGCTCGCCTCACCACCGCCGCGCCCCACGAGCGAAACGGTTCCGGCGGAAAGGACCTCGGCCTCGCGTTGACCATGGGCAGCCGGACTGCGTCGGTGTCGGCCCCGGTGATGAGATCGGCAAGGACCTGGCCCGCGAGGTGCGTCGGCGCGACGCCATTGCCGGTGTAACCACCCGCGTAGTACACGCCGTCACCGACGCGTCCAAACGTCGGGAGGTGGGTCGGCGAGACGTCGATCGGCCCGCCCCAGGCGTCCTCGATGGGGACGTCGGCAAAGCTTGGAAACATGAGGCGGAATCCGTCCGCTGTCTCGCTGACCGCGCGGGTATCGCCTGTGAACATCTCGTCGACGGTCCGCCTGGCGCGGCCGCCGCCGCCGCCGAAAGCAATCCGCCCATCCCTGGTGGTCCTGAAGTAGCGGAGCGAGGTGCGAAAGTCGCTGATCAGCTCGCCTCCGGTCCACCCGATCTCTCGCAATCGTTCGGGCGCCGGCGCCGTGAGCACGATGTAGCTGCTCCACGCCACCAGCCTCCGGTTGAGCTGCGGCCAGCCGATGCCCCACGCGTTGACGGCGAGCACCGCGTGCTTGGCCCGCACATGGCCGCGCGCGGTGACGGCGTCAGTGCCGTCGAGACCGGTCACCACCGTGCCTTCGTGGATCGTCACGCCGCGCTCGAGCAGGACACGGCGCAGCCCGCGGACCAGTATCGCCGGCTGGACCGACGCCCCGTCGCGCATGAACGCTCCGCCGCGAAACGCCGGCGAGGCGCATCGGGCCTTGACCTCGGCTGCCGTCAGCTCGCGCAGCTCGTCGGCGGCGCCAACCTCCCGCGCGAGCTCGACCATCTCCTTGCAGAGCCGCTCGTGCGCCGAGGCGGTGACGGCGTACATATAGCCCCCGCGCCGGTACCACGCGTCGATGCCGTGGCGGTCGCAGAATTCGCCGATCGCGCCGATGCTGGATGAGATGGCGCGGCACGCCTTCACGGCCGCCTCGGGCCCGTAAAGCGTGACGAGGCCGTCGAGCTCGTCCCACCAGCCGCTCGCAAAGCCTCCGTTGCGTCCGCTCGGGCCCCCGCCGCAGATGTCCTGCTCGAGCACGACGACGCCGAGGTCCGGGTTGCGCTCGATCAGGAAGTAGGCCGTCCACAGCCCCGTGAAGCCGCCTCCCACGATGACGACGTCCGTCTTGACGTCCGCTTGAAGCGGCGGGCAAGGCTGGCCTGGCTCCTGCCCGAGCGCCTCGCGCAGCCACCAGCTCCGCTGCGCGCCGGGGGTCCGCGCCAGGCCGGTCAGGTTGAGCGGGTTGGAGGCCGCCGGCACGGCGTTAGTCTGGCGCCATGGAGCTAGACGCCTACACCGTCGTCTTTCTGCGCCGGCCGCCGGACGCGCCGATCCTCAGCGAAGCGGAGCTCGAGGCATTGCAGCGGGAGCATATGGCGTTCAACGCAAGGATGCGCGAGGCCGGGCACGCGGTCATCAACGGGCCATTGGACGGCCAGCCGGACGAGGCGCTTCGGGGGATCGGTGTCTACCGCACGTCGCTCGAGGAGACGCGCCGGTTGCTGGAAGGCGACCCATCGGTGCGGGCGGGCCGGCTGCGGGTCGAGGTGTTCACCTGGTACATGCCGGCGGGAACACTGGGGGAGCATCCGGCGGCTCAAATCACGGTTCCGTAGCCGAAAATAGCACCCATGAACGTGAACACCATCCTCCTAGTGGTAGCCCTCATCGCCTTTGCCCTTGCCGCAATTGGCTTCTCCTGGCGGAAGACGGACCTCATCGCGATTGGTCTGGCGGTGTGGTCGCTCTCGCAGCTGATCGGTCACCTCTCGAGCCTGAACATCAGCACGATCCTGCTGATCCTGGCCTTTGTCGCATTCGTGCTGGCGGCGATCGGGTGGCGCTATCGCAAGCTGAACCTGATCGCGATCGGCCTGGCGCTCTGGGTCCTGTCTCTGATCGTCTAGCGCGCCGCGGGAACCCTTGCCGCGCCGCCGCCTCCCGTCAGGCGAGCGGCGATCACGACCGGGATGATCGTGACCAGGATCACGAAGGACACGACCACGTTGACCTCGGGGAGGCGCTGACCCAGGCGGATCGCGCCGAAGATCCACAGCGGCAGCGTGTTTTGGGCTCCGGCGGTGAACGTGGTGACGATCACCTCGTCGAAGGACAGCGCGAAGGCGAGCATCGCTCCTGCGACCACTGAGGTCGAGATGAGCGGCAGCGTGATGTCGCGGAAGACCTGGAAGCCGTTGGCGCCGAGGTCCATCGCCGCCTCGATCAAGGAGCCCTGCGTCCGGCGCAGTCTCGCCAGCACGTTGTTGTAGACCACGACGATGCAGAACGTCGTGTGCCCCACGACGATCGTCAAGAGCGACAAGGGCACACCGTCGAAGCTGAAGAAAGCCTTGAGCGAGATGCCGGTGATGATTCCGGGCAGGGCGAGCGGCAGTATGAACATCAGGCTCACGACCTCGCGACCGAACCACGTCATGCGATGGATGGCGAACGCGGCGAACGAGCCGAGCACCAGCGCCAGCGCGGTGGCGATCAGCCCGACCTGCAGCGACAGGCTCAGTGAGGTGCGGACGTCAGCATCGTCGAACGTCGAGCTGAACCATTTCAAGGTCAGGCCGGGGATGGGCCAGCTCTGGATGTTGGAGGTGTTGAAGGCGTACAGGAAGATCAGAAGGATCGGGATGAACAGGAACAGGAGGATGAGCACGACCCAGGTCCGGAGCAGCCAGCGGGTCCACAAGCCTTCCATCAGAGGGCCTCGAACGCGCCCAGGCGTTGGGCGATGAACAGATAGACGGCCATGATCGCCACCGGGATCGTCGACAGCGCCGCCGCGAACGGGATGTTGTTGGCGATGCCGATGTTGCTGAACACGACGTTGCCGATGAAGGTGGATCCGGCGCCGCCGACCAGTACCGGCGTGATGTAGTCGCCCAGCGTCAGCGAGAAGGTGAAGATCGAACCCGCGACGACTCCGGGCAGCGCGAGCGGAAGGACGATGTCGCGGATCGTCCGCCAGCGCCGCGCACCGAGGTCGGCGGAAGCCTCGAGGAGCGATTCGGGCACGCGCTCGAGCGCTGCGTATGTCGGGATGATCATGAACGGCAGCCAGATGTACGAGAAGACGACCCACATCGCGACGTTCGTGTATCCGATGTTGGCGGGCGGCAGGCCGATCGACTGCAGGCTCCAGTTGAGCAGCCCGCTGTGGTTGAGGATCAGGATCCACGCGTACACACGCGCCAGGTAGCTCGCCCACAGGGGCAGCAGCACGGCCGCGAACAGCAACGTCTGAACCCGTCGCGATGCAACGCGGGCCATGTAGTAGGCAAACGGGAAGGCGAGCGCCGCGTCGGTCAAGGTCACCAGCACCGCCAGCAGCACCGTCCGGCCGACGATGTCGTGATAGACGGGCTCGTTGAGGATCCGCTCGAAGTTGCTGGTGTTCCAGACCTGGACCACCTGGGTGGTGAACGGATCGGTGGTCCAGAAGGCTGTGACGAGGAGCAGGACGAGCGAGGCGAAATAGATGACCACGAACCACGCCAAGGGCGGCGTGAGGAGGAGGAGCGAGCGAAGCCAGGGCAGTCGCCAGAACAGGGCTGCAAAGGGGACGGCCCCGCCTCCCTTGGGGCGAGGCCGTCCAACGGCTTTCACCGCCACTGCGTTGCTAGCCCTTGATCGTGGTCCAGGCCGAAACCCACTGGTCGTATGGGATGCAGTTTTCGCTTCCATCCGCGCAGGTGGTCTCGGGCGTCTTCCAGAAGTGAATGGTGTCGATGTACGAGCCAGGCTCGGAGGCGTGGTACTGGGCGCACGAGCCGGCCTGCAGGGCTTCCATCTCTCCGCACGCCTTGGTGTTGACGGGCGTCTCGCCGAAGAACAGAGCCTGCTCGGCCTGAACTTTGGCGGTGCTCACGTACTGCGTCCACAGATAGGCGCAGTTGGGATGCGGAGCCTTGGTGGCGAGCATCCACGTGTCGCCCCACCCGGTCGCGCCCTCGCTCGGGATGGTGTCCGCGACGGGCGCCCCGGCTGCCTTCAGCTGGATCGTCTGGTAGGGCCAGGCGGCGCCGATGAAAGCGTCGCCGTTCTGGAACATGGAGATCTCCTCGGAAGCGGACGGCCAGTACTTCTTGATCAGCTGACGCTGCTGCATCAGCAGCGCCACGGTCGCGTCGAACTGCTTCTTGGTCAGCTCGTACGGGTCCTTGATCCCGAGGCTCGGCTGTGACTTGCTCAGGTACAGGGCCGCGTCAGCGATCGTGATCGGGTAGTCGTACGCCGTGACCAGGCCTTTGTTGCTGTTGTCGTAGACCGCGCTCCAGCTCGTCGGGGCGATCTTGAATTTGTTGGTGTTGTAGAGGAGCACGTTCGGACCCCACTGCAGCGAGATCCCGTAGTGCACCCCGTCGATCGTGTTGTACTGCGGGTTCTTGAAATACGTCTGGAAGTTCTGCCAGTCGGAGATCAGCTTCTCGTTCATCGGCTTGACGTCGCCGCCGTAGATCAGACGGAGGTCCGCGTCACCAGAGGCCGAGACCATGTCCCACTGGCCGCCTCCACCGTTCTGCATCAGGCTGACCATCTCGTCGGACGAGCCCGCGTACTGGGCGTGGACCTGGCAGCCGGTCGTCTGCTCAAACGACTTCTTCCAGGAGTCGTCGACGTAGCCTTCCCACGCGATCAAGTTCAGCAGACCCTCGCCCGCGCCCACCTTGTCCAGCGGTTTCATGCTCGCCGTCGGCGGCACCCGGTGCTTGCTGCCGGTGCTCGTGTTGCTGCTTCCACACGCGGTCGCCAAAAGCCCTGTGACCATGGCGACCGCTACCACAGCTCCAAACTTCATCGCTTCCTCCTACCTTCCCTTTTCGAGCACGAATGTGTGCTCTTTTGACCAGGCCAGACGCACCGGCCGGCCCTCGAATTTCTGGGCGTCTCCTAGCGCGTCCATATTCTGACGCACCGCAACGAGCTGCTCCCCCCGCTCGAGGTGGACCAGGTAGCGGGTCGTCATGCCGACGTAGATGACCTGCTCGACCTGACCCGGCTCGACGGTCATGCCAGGTCCGGGATCTTCCCCTTCGGCCAGCATCCGGATCTTCTCCGGGCGCACCACCAACCTCACCCCGTTGCGCGTGATGACGTTCGAGATGCCGATGAACCCCGCGACGAACTCGGTCGCCGGGCGCTCGTAGACGTCGACCGGGACCCCGATCTGCTCGATCTGCCCGTTCGACATCACAGCCAGCCGGTCGCTCATGGTCAGCGCCTCCTCCTGGTCGTGTGTCACGTACACGAACGTGATCCCCACGTCCTTCTGGATCTGCTTCAGCTCGATCTGCATCTCCTGGCGGAGCTTGAGGTCGAGCGCACCGAGCGGCTCGTCGAGCAGGAGAACCTCCGGCTCGTTGACCACGGCGCGGGCGAGCGCCACGCGCTGCCGCTGGCCGCCGGAAAGCTGGTTCGGCCGGCGGTGGCCGAGGCCCCCGAGGCGGACCATCTCCAGCGCCCTCTGGACGCGCTTCTCACGCGCGGTCTTGGCGACCCCTTTCACGCGAAGCCCGTAGCCGATGTTGTCCGCGACCGACATGTGAGGGAACAGGGCGTAGTCCTGGAAAACGGTGTTGGTGTCGCGGAGGTAGGGCGGCGTCGAGGTCACGTCGCGGCCGGCCAGCTCGATCCGGCCGGCGTCGGGGCGCTCGAATCCCGCGATCAGGCGCAAGAGCGTCGTCTTGCCCGAGCCCGAGGGCCCCAGCAGCGTGAAGAACTCACCCTCCTCCACGGTCAGGTCGACGCCCGCAACCGCAACCACCTGTCCGTAGCTCTTGCGGACACCCTGGAGTTTTAGTGCGGTCTTCTTTTCTGGATCGCTTTCAGTCAAGCGACGCCATCACGTGCTTGATCTGCGTGTATTCCTCGAGCGAGTAGATCGACATGTCCTTGCCGTAACCGCTCTGCTTGTAGCCGCCGTGAGGCATCTCGTTGACGAGCGGTATGTGCGTGTTGATCCAGACAGTTCCGAACTGCAGCTTGCGCGCCATGCGGAGCGCGCGGCCGACGTCGCGTGTCCAGACTGAGGCGGCGAGGCCGTAGTCGACGCCGTTGGCCCACGCCAGCGCCTGGTCCTCATCGGTGAAGCGCTGGACAGTGACCACCGGGCCGAAGACTTCCTTGGTCACGATCTCGTCGCTCAGGCCCTTCGGTACGACGACGGTCGGCTCGTACCACGACCCCGCCTTCTTGATGCGGGCGCCACCGGTGAGCACCTCCGCGCCGGCCTTTTTCGCCCGCTCGACGAAACCTGACACGCGCATCAGCTGCTCTTCCGATACGAGCGGCCCCATCTCGGTGTCGTCGGACATGGGGTCGCCGACCTTGAGGCTGTGGACTGCAGGCACGAGGTCGCCCAACAGCCTTTCGTGGATATGCGGCCCGGCGATGACGCGGGTCGCTGCGGTGCAGTCTTGCCCTGCGTTGAAGTAGCCGCCGATCTTGATCCACTCCACGACCTTGTCCAGGTCGGCGTCGTCGAAGACGATCACCGGCGCCTTGCCGCCCAGCTCGAGGTGCACCCGCTTCAGCGTCGACGCGGCCGCGCGCGCCACCTCCTTGCCTGTGGCGACGTCACCGGTGAGGGAGACCATCGACACGCCTGGGTGGCGGACGATGCCGGCGCCGACCGGTTCGCCGTCGCCGGTGATGACGTTGAAGACGCCAGGCGGGAAGATGTCCGCGGCCAGCTCGGCGAGCTTGAGCGCGGTCAGTGGAGTCCACTCGGACGGCTTCAACACCACGGTGTTGCCCGCGGCGAGCGCGGGGCCGATCTTCCACGCAGCCATCATCAGGGGGTAGTTCCAGGGGGCGATCGAGCCAACCACCCCGAGAGGCTCACGGCGCAGCATGCTCGTGAAACCCGACATGTACTCGCCCGTGGCGCGGCCCTCGAGCACGCGTGCGGCGCCGGCGAAGAACCGGATGCAGTCGACGATGGGCGGGATCTCTTCGGACTTGGTCGCAGCGAGCGGCTTGCCGACGTTCTCCGACTCGATCCGCGCGAACTCATCGCCGTTGGCTGCGATCGCGTCGGCCAGCTTCAGCATCCGCTCGCTGCGGTCGCGAGGCGTGCTGTCGGACCAGCCGCCGTCGAACGCTTTGCGGGCGGCTTCGACCGCGCGGTCGACGTCTTTGTCGGTTCCCTTGGGGACGTGCGCGATGACCTTGCCGGTGGCGGGGTTGACGATCTCCTGCACGTCACCGCCTGTGCCCGGCGTCCACTCTCCGCCGATGAACATCTCGTGACGTCGAAGTGTCGTGCTCATAGAGCCTCCTTACGCGCCCAGCGACGCGCCAAGCATGTCCAGACCTTGTTCCAGCTGCTCGTCAGGGATCGTGAGCGGCATGAGTGTGCGAATCACGTTGTGATGCACGCCGCAGCGGAGGACGATCAGGCCCTTCTCGCGTGCAGTGCCAAGGATTCGCGCCGCCTCCTTGTCTGCCGGTTCCTTGGTGACGCGATCGCGAACGAGCTCCATCCCGGCCATCGCCCCGACCACCCTCACGTCGCCGATGAGCTTGTGGTCGGCCGCCCAGCTCTGCATGCGCTCCTCGACCACCGAGCCGATGCGCGCCGCCCGCTCAGGCAAATGCTCGTCGCGCATGACGTCCATCACCGCGAGGCCGGCGGCGCATGCGACCGGGTTGCCCCCGTACGTACCACCCAGGCCGCCCGGGTCGGGCGCGTCCATGACCTGCGCTTTGCCGACGACCCCGGAGAGCGGGAAGCCCGCGGCCAGGCTCTTGGCGACCGTGATCAGGTCGGGCTGCACGCCCGAGTGCTCGACGGCGAAGAACTTGCCTGTGCGTCCGAAGCCCGTCTGGATCTCGTCGACGATCAGAAGCATGCCGTGCAGGTCGCAGAGTTCTCGGAGCCTGCGCATGAAGTCCAGCGGCGCAGGAACGAAGCCACCCTCGCCCAGTACGGGCTCGATGACGATCGCGGCGACACGCTTCGGCGAGACCTCCGATTCGAGGAGGTTCTCCAGGTCAGCCATTGCCGCCTCGGTGGTCCAGCCGCGATAGGCATATGGGAATGGCGTCTGGTAGATCTCTGTCGCGTAGGGCCCGAAGTCCTGCTTGTAGGGCTGGACGCTGCCGGTGAGGCTGAGGGCGAGGAGCGTGCGGCCGTGGAAGCCGCCGCGGAAGCTGATCACCGCCGGCCTCCCGGTCGCCGCGCGGGCGATCTTGACCGCGTTCTCGATCGCCTCGGCGCCCGTGCTGAAGAAGACGGCCTTCTTCGGGCCATCGATCGGCGCGACCTCGCAAAGGCGCTCGGCGAGTCTCAGGTAGGACTCGTAGTGCACGACCTGGAACGAGGTGTGGGTCGCGCGGTCCAGCTGCTCCCGCACCGCCTTCATGACGCGCGGGTGGGCGTGTCCCACGTTCATCACTCCGATTCCGCCCGCGAAGTCGATGTAGCGCTTGCCGCTGATGTCCCAGATCTCCGATCCCTGAGCCCGGTCCACGGTCACCGGATGGGCGCTGGTGATGCCCCTGGGGACGTACTTGGCGCGAAGGTCGGCCAGCTCGGTTTCCGTCGCTTTGTGCCCCACCGTCACGCGGCCATTCAAGCAGATACGATCCGGGACTTGTGAACGCCGCCCATGACGCCGTCGCTCAACTGTGGCCAGGGCTCCCCGCGACGGTGGAAGAGCTCGGCGGCGGGATCACGAATCGCAACTTCAAGGTCCAGGTCGGCGACGAGGTTTTCGTTCTGCGCATGGGCGGCGCGAAGACAGACCTCCTCGGCATCGACCGCGCGGTCGAGTACGCGGCGGGCAAGCGTGCGTTTGAGGTCGGCATCGGCCCGGAGGTGACCGCGTTTGTGCCCGAGGAAGGCTGGCTGGTGGCGCGCTTCATCGAAGGCCGGCCAATCACGCCGACTGAGATGCGCAGCCCATCAATGCTGACGAGAGTTGCATTCGCTATCCGAGCGTTCCACGACGGACCCCCGATACCAGGACGTTTCAATGCGTGGGCGGTAGTCGATGCCTATCGCGCAACTGCCGAAGCGCACGCGGTCGAGATGCCAAGCGAATTCCGCAGGGCACGCGCGATCGCGGAGAGGATCCGCGCCGCGCGGGGCGTGAATCCAGTTGTCCCGTGCCACAACGACCTCCTCAACGCGAACTTCCTCGATGACGGCCAGATTCGCATCGTCGACTGGGAGTACGCGGGCATGGGGGACCGGTTCTTCGACCTGGCGAACTTTTCCGTCAACCACGAGTTCGGAGTCGACGACGATCGTCAGCTGCTACATGCCTATTTCGATCAGGTCAATGAACGGGACATCGCGTCGCTGCGGTTGATGCGGTTCATGTCCGACTTTCGCGAGGCGATGTGGGGCGTGCTGCAGAGCGGGATCTCCGAGCTGGACTTCGACTTCAAGGGCTATGCGGGCAAACATTTCACGCGCATGCAGGAGACTGCCTCAGATCCCGACTTCGATGTCTTCTTACGCACCGTTGGCGCCAACGAGGCGGAATCCGAAACTCGATAACGCCCCGCTGACGCCAACGAGGCGGATTAACGACGGACGAGGGGGCGGCTGCGCCGCCCCTCATCCACTGCTCAGCGTCCTGGGCAGAGCTTCACCGCGGGGTTGTAGTTGGCGAACATCCCCGACGGGTTCGGGCGCCAGATCCAGGCGTGCAGCGCCCACAGGTGAAGAGTGGTGTTTCTGAAGAACGATCGCCCGAACAACTGAGGCGGGGCGGTCGGCGCCCACGCGGTCCAGGGCACGATGTACTCGACCGCGACCAGCTTCAAGCGATCGCCCTCGACCTCATAGACGAGGGCCTCTGGGCGGTTGGCCTCGATCGTGGCGTCGAGCCGCGAGGTGTCCACGTAATGCTGGCCCATGCCGCCGACGCCGGGAAGGTCGAAGCACGGGAGCAGACGTCCGTAGTGCGCGGCGATCGCCTTGTCGAGGTCATGGTAGGCGGCGGTCGCGTGCCTCACGCCCGCCAGGGCGCTCTCGTCATCGCCGTTTGACGCCTGCGCTCCCGACGTGGAGAGAGCCACGAGTGCGAGGGCCGGGATCGTGAATTTCGTCAGCCACTTCATGCTCATCGGTCTCCTCATCTGTAGAAGTACGGGTCTAGGACCCGCACCGGCGTGATTTTGTCCGCGGGCAGCTGGTTGAGCTTGGCCGCCTTCCGGATGGCGTCGGGACTTGGCGCGTCGTAGATGCAGAAGGTCTTCCTGTGGTCCTCCGTCACGTACGAGTGCACCCACGTGACGCCAAGCTCGGCGTTGGTGCCTACCACCGACATGCACGCCTGCGCCCCTTCCTCTGTCAGTGGGATCTCTAGGCCATCGGGGAACGCGCGCTCGACCATGAAACGTGCCATTACCTACCTCCTTGGTGATGGCGGCCCGAGAGGGCTGCCTACCCAAGCAAGCTAGGTCTGCGCTGCAGTTCCGACATCCGTGAGAAGGCTCAACCGGTGCTCAATTCAGGTGCTCATTTCGCGCGAGCCAGGTCGCAATCTGCACCCGTGAATCGAAGCCAAGCTTGTCGAGGATGCGGTGGACGTGGTTGTCGATCGTGCGCTCGGAAAGGTAGAGGCGCTGCGCGATCTCGCGGTTGCTCAGACCGCGGGCGACGAACTGGGCGACCTCGCGCTCGCGGCGGCTCAGCTCGATGGCGCCGCCGGCGCGAACCGGCTCTGCCGCGGCGGCCGCCGGTTCCGGTCCTGTCGCGAACAGCGTCCACGAGCCGGGGATGCCCGCGAAAACGCGCACCCCGCGATCGCTGAACTCGAGGCCGGACCCGACGACGAGATCCTTGACCGTGCCGGAGACGAGCACCTCGCCGGGCTGCGCCGCCTCCATCACGCTCGAAGCGACGTGCAAGGCGACGCCTCGTGGGCGGCCATCGCCGACCTCGCACTCACCGGCGTGCACGCCGACGCGAATCCGCAGCCCAAGCTGGAGGAGCTCATCGCGCACGTCAAGTGCGCAGCGGATGGCCCGCGCGGTGCCGTCGAAGACGGCCGTGACGCCGCGCTCGCCTGCGTCGATCTCGCGGCCCGAATACCTCGCGAGAGCCGAACGGACGACGGCGTGATGGCTGTCGACGAGCTGGTGCCAGCGCTTGTCGCCGAGCCAGACCGCATGCGCACCGGCCTGGGCCACGTTCGTGCACAAGACCGTCGCCAGCATGGTGTCCGGCGGGGGCGCGGTGCGTACGCCCGTCAGGAACTCCTGGACCTCACCGAGGACGATATCGGCGTCGCCGAAGTAGGGCCAATGGTCGATCGAGTCGAGCTCGAGAAGCTTCGCATTGGGAATGTGCTCGGCGAAGTACCGGCCGGCCTCGATCGGCGCGATCTTGTCTCCGGTGGCGTGAATGATCAGCGTCGGCACCCGGATTGCGGGCAGGGCATCGCGGATGTCGATCAGGGTGTTCATCCGCAGGAGCTCGACCGCATCGCCGGGGCTGGCGCTCATCTGCGTGAAGGTGGCCCACCAGCGCGCGACCTCAGGGTTGTCGACCTGCGTCGGCGCGTAGCCCCTCATGTCGACGACCCGGCCCCATGTTTCCTTGGCCCGGTCGAGGGTTCTCTCCAGCTGGGCCTCGGTCATGCCCCAGGGATAGCCTGGACGGCGGAGCCACGACGGATAGCTCCCGTCGATGATGATCCCCGCGGTTCGCTCGGGATACGTGGCGGCGAACAGACATGACATCACGCCGCCCTCGGAGATCCCCATGACCGCGGTCTTCTTCGAACCAACCGCATCGAGCACCGCTCTCACGTCGTCCATCCGCTGCTCGAGTGTCGGCATAGGATGCACGCGGTCGGACATGCCGGAGCCGCGTTTGTCGAACAGGATCAGGCGGGTGAAGGAGGCGAGGCGCTTGAGGAAGGCGGCCAGCGCCGGCAGCTCCCATACGTAGGCCAGGTGGGAGACCCAGCCCAGGACGAGGATTAGGTCGAGTGGACCGTCGCCGACGACCTGGTAGGCAATGTTGACGTCGCCGTTGCGAGCGTACTTGGCCCCTGTGAACATGCCGGAAGGGCCAGTCTAAGCCCGGACTCTTGCCCCGGTTGGGTCGTACAGCGGTTCCTTCGCCACGCGGCCGATGACCCACGTGCCGAAGATGTCGACCTCGACCGGCGTGTCGACGGCACAGGTCGCCGGGACGTAGGCGTACGCGATCGATTTCGCCACCGTGTAGCCGTATCCGCCGCTCGTCACCCGCCCCACTACTTCACCATCGATTCGCACCGGCTCCGAACCCAGCGCGACGGATCGCGGGTCGTCGAAGACCAGGCATGCCAGCTTCGTGCCGAGCGGCGAGTCACGTTTCTTCAGCAGCGCGGCCCGGCCGATGAACTCGCCCTTGTCGAGCTTGACGCAGAAACCGAGGCCGGCTTGATAGGGATCGGTTTCGGAGGTGATGTCCGCGCCCCAGACGCGATAGCCCTTCTCGAGGCGAAGCGAGTCGACTGCCTTGTATCCGCCCGCGACAAGCCCAAGCTCGTGGCCCGCCTCCCAGACCGCGTCCCAGAGCCGAAGCCCAAACTCGGACGGGCAATACAGCTCCCAGCCCAGCTCGCCGACATACGTGACGCGAAGCGCGAGACACGGGACGCTGCCGATCGCGATCTCGCGCGCGGTCATGAACGGGAAGGCGTCGGTGCCGATGTCGGCCGGCGTCAGTCTCTGGAGAATCGATCGGGCCGCAGGTCCCCAGAGCCCGACGCACGCGTACGCCGACGTGACGTCTTCGACCTCGACCGACCCATCGCCGGGCGCGTGGTCGCGGATCCAAGACAGGTCGTGCATCCCGAACGCCGTCCCGGTGATCACACGAAAGCGCCTGTCGTCGAGACGCGTGACCGTGAAGTCGCACTCGATGCCCCCGCCCTCGTTGAGCATCTGGGTGTAGGTCAGCGCGCCGACCGCGCGCGCGACCCGGTTGTCGGCCAGGCTCTCGAGATATTCCGCCGCGCCGCGGCCCCTCACCTCGATCTTCGCGAATGAGGTGAAATCGAAGATCGCCGCCGTCTCGCGGCATGCCTTGTGCTCGACTCCGATCGCCGGCGACCACAATCGGCCGGCCCAGCCGTGCGGTCGCAGCGCCTGGTCCCCGTGCGTGCCGTTGGGCTCGAACCAGTTGACGCGTTCCCACCCGGACTTCTCGCCGAACGCCGCGCCCATGTCCGTGAGGCGTGAGTAGATGGGCGAAACGCGCAGCGGCCGGCCGGCGGTGCGTTCATGGCCCGGGTACTTGACGTCGTAGTAGGTCGAGTAGACCTCGCGCGTGCGCTCGAGCGTGTACTCGCGGCTCGTGTACGCGCGGCCGAAGCGGCGGGAGTCCATCTCCCATGCATCCAGCCCAGGCTGCCCGTCGATGATCCATTCCGCGACGAGGCGGCCCATGCCGCCCGCTCCGGCAAGGCCGTGGGCGCAAAAGCCGGCCGCGACCCAGAAGCCGCGGACCTCGCTCGGGCCGAGGATGAACTCGCCGTCGGGGGTGAACGCTTCGGGACCGTTGACGAGCCGGACCACCTCCGCGTCCTTTAATGAGGGCGTCCGGACGACGGCGTTTGTCATCAGCGGCTCGAAGCGGTCCCAGTCGGGCTCGAGGAGCCGGCCGTTGAAGTCGCTCGGGACGCCGTCGAGACCCCACGGCGCGGGCTCGCGCTCGTAGCCGCCCATGATCAGGCCGCCTGATTCGGGCCGGTAGTACACGAGCAGTGAAGGGTCGCGCATGGTCGGCATATCGAGAGGGAGACCCGCCGGCCTCGTGATCAAGTATTCGTGGGCGAACGGGATGAGCGGGACGTTGACCCCGGCCATGCGGCCGATCTCAGGCGCGAACATCCCTCCGGCATTGACGACCAGGTTGGTCTCGATGCCTCCCTTGTCTGTGATGACCCGGTGCACGCGGCCCTCCCGCACCTCGATGCCCGTGACGCGCGTGTCCTCGCAGATCTCCGCACCGCGACGGCGGGCGCCTT
>VBGV01000182.1 GCA_005880755.1 Chloroflexota bacterium | reverse complement strand
CACCTTCGGCGCCTTGGTGTCGGGCACGTGGATCTGGACCTGCAGGTCGATCTTGAAGATGAACCCTTCGCGGCTCTTGCCCTCGATCGGGCTCAGCTGCGCGTCCAGATTGTGGGCGACCGAGTTCGCTTCGGCCCAGTTGAGGGTGAGGATGAACGTCGGCACCTTCTCGGCCGCGTAGATCCGCGGGTTCAGGGGGTACTTGCCCGTGCGAAGCGCCTCGCGCCAGATGCCGCGGTGGCCCGGCTGCACGATCGAGCCGAACTTGAACTCCGGCCCCGACGTGTCGAGCGTGGGCAGCCCCACATACGCTTTGATCACCGCGACCTCGCCCTGGTTGACGACCAGCATCGGCGCCAGCTCGACCCGGACGAGGAACGGGTTGAGGAGGTAGGCGCCGTACAGCAGTGGGTCGTGCTGCAGGCCGATGCGCCCGCCCTTGTCCAGGAACGCCTGGAAGTCCTGGTAGTTGTTGTGCAGCTCGTTTTTCTTGCCCAGCAGGGCCTCGATCAGCTCCGAGTCGGAGATGTCCGGCTGCGTCTCCAGCGCCGAGATATCGCTGAAGCCGCCGATGCGGCCCGCGATGTCGGCGGGCCCAAGCGGCTCGCCTTCGAGCGTCGTGACTATCCCAACGAGGTCCTGGGTGCCGTCGGGCGCGATCACTTTGACGCGCAGCTGGTCGGGCTTTAGCCCGAACGACTCAGGCGACAGCGGTCCCCGGGCGAGTATCTGCGGATCGACCGGCCGGCCATACACCTTGCTTGGTGTGATCACGAGGAACGCGATTGGGTGAATGGGCGCCAGCGTGCCGGGCGGCAGCACGGGCCGCTGGACACCCTTCTGGCCCTTGCCGTCAATGAACGCGGTGAGCTGGGTGAAGTTGCCGAACCCGGGCCGGTACACGGCCGACTTGGCGCCCGTCGGCAGCGGCTCGCCGATCTGCGAGATCACCACGCCGATCTCGCCCGCCGGGACCTGCACCCACGGGTACCGGACCACGATGTACGTCGGCCAGAGCTTGAAGCGGACGCCAGGCATCAGCAACTCGGCCTGGTAGCCGGCTTCGCCCGCGAACGCGATCGGGGTGTCGGTCGTGTTGTGCCGTCGGGACACACGCTTGACGACGAGTCCGATCTCGGCCGGGCCGATCACCACGATCGACCGCCAGATCACATAGACCGCGAGCACGGCCGAAAACACGAGGAGGGACTGCAGCAGAACACTCATGGTGCACTGCCTCCGAGGGCTCGAACCTTGCCCTTAAACGAGGTTCGCCTTAAAGCGGGCGATTACCTGATTATTTACCCGTTTTCAGCCCGAAACATGCGCAAGTTTTCGATTTTTCGTCATGCGCCTCGCGGCCACGGCGACGCCCAGCATCCACGTCCACTGAACCAACGCTCCGAGACCGAGATAGGTGAATCCTGACGCGACGTGGTCGCCAACGCAGCCCAGCGAAGCATCGCCGAGGCAGCCCGGCGCCACGAACCAGAGAGTCCAGATCAAGAAAACGGCGATCGCAAACCCGATCGCTACCCCGCCGGTGACCAGAAAAGTCAGGAGTTTCGGCCTGTTGTGCAAACCAAGACCGATTGCGCACGCGCCCAGGGCGAGATCGGCTTCACAGGCGAGAATCGCGACAACCAGAATCAGCACTCACCGCTAGAACGCGTGTGGCGAGCCTGGTGCCAGATTTTGTCCGGGCGGCGACGAACTCGAAGTGCCGCCTTACTTGATAACCCCTGCCTCCAGCCCGAGCCGGGGGAAAACTTCCGCCGCGAACCTGCTGAACACGCCGCCCTCAGCCGCGTTCGGAACATTGACGATGAAGTACGTGATCCCGAGCTCCGCGTACTCGTGGATGATCTCGGCGATGCGTTCGGCATCACCGTGCAGCGGGTGCCACGAGCGGATGTACGACTCGTCCTGGCCGGTCCGGCGCGCATGGTCGGCAACCACGCGATCGACCTCGCGCTTGTCACCAAGGATCGTGTAGAACTCGAGCGTCTTCAAAACCGAGTCGTAGTCGCGGCCCACCGTCGCGCAGTGCTCGCGCAGCACCTCGAGCTTGTGCCGGACTGTTGCGACGTCCGCGTTGAAGTTGCACGCGTCGCCGTACTGCGCGACCAGCTTCAGCGTCACCTTCTCGCCGCCACCGCCGATCCAGATCGGCGGGTGCGGCTTCTGCACCGGCTTCGGCTCGTTGATCGCTCCCCGCAGCCGGTAGAAGCGACCGTCGAACGTCACTTCGTCCTCCGTCCACATCGCTTTGATCACCTGCAGCGACTCGCGAAGCATCCGCAGGCGATCCGGAGTTTCGGGGTACTCATATCCGTAAGCCTCGTACTCGTGCTGATACCAACCGGCGCCGATGCCGAGGATCAGCCTGCCGCGGCTCATCACGTCGATGCAGCTCGCCATCTTCGCGAGCAGCGATGGCGGCCGGTAGCTGTTGCACGTCACCATCTGGCCGAGCCGGATGGTGCTGGTGTCGCGCGCCAGGGCGGCCAACGAGGTCCAGCACTCGAACACAGACTCGAGCTGAGGCGTCGGCACGGTATGGAAGTGGTCGTAGAGAAACAGGGCGTCGAATCCAGCCTGCTCCGCTTCCTTGGCGCAGCGCGACATGGTCTCGTACTTCTCGACCGGGTCCCGAATGTCGGCCAGGTCCATGCGCCAGCCCTGCGGTAGGAAGACCCCGATCTTCAGCTCGGCCGCGGCCACGCGCCTAATGTAGTCGGAGCTGAGGCGGAGCCTAAATCTCGGTCGGCGGCGGCGCTTCCGGTGGCGGACCGGGCCACGCGCCTGACGTCTGGACCGCCGAGCAGGAATCCGACGGCGACGGCGGTGAAGCCCACCGCGATCACCAGACGGGCATCCTGCAGCGGGGAGACGTTGGCGACCAGCCCTACCTCGGACCCTGTCGTCGCCGTAAGCGTTTGGGACTTCGTCCAGGACAGCTTCCAGATCGCGGTCTTGCGGTCGAGCGTAAAGAGCGCGTTGGGAGCCGATGTGATCACGTGCGGGAGCGTCACCGCGAACGTCACGATGAAGATCGACGCGATCTCATCCTGGGAGATCATCTGCTGCTCGCCCGGCGCGGGGGTGGGCATCGGCGTCGGGGCTGTCTTGAAGGAATAGGTGTCCGACTGCCCGGACGTGGTGTGCGTCGCCGACGTGAACATGCCGCCCGTGTTGGAGAGGTTGATGGTCGATCCGCTCGTCGCGCCTGACGGGCTCAGCTTCGAAGGCTGGGTGAGGAACGCGAACGCCTCCTTCTCCGTCTTGAACGGGATGGTGACCAGCGCGCCGGTCTCGTCGCCTTCGGTCACGACGGTGACCTTCCCGCCGGGGTACTGCTTCTGGAGCTTGGCGTTGGCCGAGGCGATATCGGACGGGCTGAAGCCTGACACCGTGGTGCCGCTGCCTCCCTGCATCAGCGATTTGGGAAACAGGAACTTCATGCCTACCGTGACCGAACCGTCGGGGTTGAATGTCGCAGAGGTGTCGTAACCGCAGCCGGCGGCCACGAGCAGGACCGACGCGACGAGCAGCGCTCTGGCGAATGCCCTGGGCACGGCCGATATGTTGAGTGAGGGGACCGAGTTTCGATCCGGCTTAGCCGAGATGCCTAATCTGTCAGCGGTGGGCGAGTTGGAGGAGCCGGCGTTCGCCGACGTGCTGGACGCGGCCAGGCAGATCCGGCCGTACCTGCAGCCGACTCCCCTCCGCCGTTATCCCCCACTCGAGCGCCTGGTCGGGACCGAGCTGTACGTGAAGCACGAGAACCACAACCCGACCGGGGCGTTCAAGGTCCGGGGCGGGATCAACCTCGTCAGCCGGCTGAGCGAGGAGGAGCGAAAGCGAGGCGTGATCGCCGCCTCGACCGGCAACCACGGCCAATCGGTGGCGTATGCCTCGCGGCTGTTTGGGGTGAGCGCCATCATCTGCGCTCCCGCCGCGGCGAACCCGGTCAAGGTCGAGGCGATGCAAGACCTGGGCGCGGAGGTGATCCTCGACGGCGAGCGCTACGACGATTCTCGCCGCAACGCCGACCGGCTGGCGCGCGAGCACGGCTACCGCTACATCCACTCGGGTGACGAGCCGCTCCTCATCGCGGGCGTGGGCACGCACACGCTCGAGGTGCTCCAGGAGCAGCCTCACGTCGACACGGTCATCGTCCCGATCGGGGGCGGATCCGGTGCCGCCGGCGCCTGCATCGTGGCCAAGGCCGTGAACCCGGGGATCAAGGTCATCGGTGTCCAGTCGGACCAGGCCCAGGCCGCCTACCTGAGCTGGAAGTCCGGCTCGCTCCAGGAAGCCCCAAACCAGACGCGGGTCGAGGGCCTGGCCACCGCGACGCCGTTCGAGCTGCCGCAGCGGATCCTGCGCCGGCTGCTGGACGACTTCGTCCTGGTCTCCGACGACGAGATCGACGCTGCGACGGCGGTCATGATCGAGAAGACGCGCACGCTGGTCGAGGCCGCGGGGGCGGCCTCGCTCGCGGCCGCCCTGAAATTGCGCGATCAGGTCCGCGGCCGGACTGTGGCGCTGATCTGCAGCGGAGGGAACATCAGCCCGGCGCAGCTGAAGGCGCTGCTGGCCTAGTTCCTTCGCCGGACTGCCCGATTTGCCACTACAGTTGGACGCGTTTTCGGCCTGAGGTAGGGGAAGGGGCACGGACATGGCCACCGCCATCGCCAAGAAGGACAAGAAGCGGAAGAAGAAGGACGGCCAGTGGACGCCCAAGAAGGGCGTGCTGTCCAGGAAGGACTACGACAAAGAGCTGCGCCGGCTCCAGGTCGAGCTGGTCCAGCTCGAGGAATGGGTCAGGAATCGCGGCCTGAGGGTGGTCGTCCTGTTCGAGGGCCGCGACACGGCCGGCAAGGGCGGCGTCATCAAGCGCATGACTGCGCTGCTCAACCCGCGCTACGTGCGCGTCGTGGCGCTCCCCGCTCCGACGGAGAGAGAAAGGACGCAGTGGTACTTCCAGCGCTACATCGCGCACCTGCCGTCGGCCGGCGAGATGGTGCTGTTCGACCGCAGCTGGTACAACCGCGCCGGCGTCGAGCGCGTGATGGGCTTCTGCACAGACGAGGAATACGACGAGTTCATGCGCACGTGCCCGCAGTTCGAGCGAATGCTGGTCCGGGCAGGGATCGTTCTCATCAAGTACTGGCTGTCGGTCAGCGATGACGAGCAGGAGCGGCGGTTCCTCGGGCGCATCAACGATCCCAGCAAGCGCTGGAAGCTCAGCCCGATGGACCTGCAGGCCCGCGCCCGCTGGGTCGACTACTCCGAGGCGAAGGACCAGATGTTCTCGTACTGCGACATCAAGGAAGCGCCGTGGAACGTAGTCGAGACAGACAACAAGCGGGCCGCGCACCTGAACCTGATCAGCCACTTTCTGTCGCTCATCCCTTACGAGGAAGTGCCGCACGACGAGATCAAGCTGCCGCCACGACAGAAACGCAGCTACAGCCGACCGCCGAAAAGCTCACAGAGAATGGTGCCGATCACATACGAGGTGGACTAAAAGGTGAAAGTCAGGGATCTGCCGCCCGGTCGCCTGCTCTCGGTCGATCCTCAGACCAGGCTGGCGGAAGTGGCGCGCGAGATGCGAGGCAACGACGCTGACTCGGTGGCCGTCATGGAGGACGGCGCGCTGGTGGGGATCATCACCGAACGAGACCTCGTGCGCGCGATCGCCGATGGAGTGAATCCAAGCCAGACCATGGCCAGCGTGATCATGACCGCCGACCCAGCGACCGTAACCGCTGACGAGGACGTCAGCGTGGTGGCGTTGAAGATGATGCGTCTCGGCGTCCGTCACCTCCCGGTCGTGGACGGGAATGGAAAGCCAGTGGGCCTGGTGTCGGCGCGCAACCTGGTGGCGGTGCTCGACCGGGCCCGCTCCTAGCCCGCGAGGGTCGTGAGCATCGACAACACGATCCGGCAGCGACGGGAAGCTACGGTTCGCGAGCACATGGAAGCCGAGAACGCGCACGACTTCGCTCGCTGCATCGCGGCTTTCTCGCACGCCCGCTACGAGATCATGGCCACCGGAGAGGTCTGGGACGGGCACTCAGGCGTCAACACCCTGCTCCAGGAAAACAAGCGAGGATTCCCCGATTTCCAGTTCCACCCAGAATCGTTCCATCACGCATCCGAAGCTGTGATCGTGGAGGGCCGATTCACGGGAACCCACAGAGGAAACTGGCGCGGCCTGCCCCCGACGGGGCGTAATGTCGACTTTCGCCTGATCATCGTCTTCATGTTCGAAGAAGATCGGATGGTGTGCGAACGGACTTACTTCGACATCGCCACCCCGCTCCGACAGCTCGGGGTGGCGCGCGATCCCAACTCACGGGCAGGCAAGATCGCAACTGTGATCAATCACCCGTTGGTCATTGGTGGAGCGATGATTCGTTCCGCCTTGCGCCGGTCATAGATTTGATCGCACTCGGCACTGAGATCGACAGCCCGCAGACCGGCGAGCGGCTCGTCATCCGCTCCACGGCCGAAAGCTCGAACGGCGAGCTGTTCCAGGCCGAGCTGCTGGCGCAGCCCGGCTCGTATGTGGTGCGATCCCATCTCCATCCCAGTCAGGAGGAGCGCTTCGTCGTCCTCGAAGGCACGTACGGTTACAAGATCGGCGACCGCACCGGGATTGGCCGTCCAGGCGACACGATCGTCTGCCCTGTTGGTGTAGCGCACAGTCAGTGGAACGCTGGCCCAGGACTGATGCGGATCTACTACGAGCACCGCCCGGCGCTCGAGTCGGCTGAGCTCTTCTTCGAGACGTACTTCGGGTTGAGTCGCGATGGGAAGCTTTTGCCATCGGGCGATATGCGCCTGCTGCAGGCGGCCGTGTTGTTGACAGCGGTAGCCGATTTCATTCGCATCACAAGCCCTCCGCGCCCGGTGCAGGACCTGGGATTTCCGTTGTTGGCCGCCATTGGCAGACGCCGCGGCTACCGCGCGAGGTACATGCGATACTCGAGTCGGCCCGCCGCGCAGGAGCGCGGATGATGATCGACGACCCGGTCCTCGTCGACGACTGGCACCCGGTAGCGCGCGTCGACGACCTGGCCGGTGGTGGACCGCTGCCAGCACGACTGCTCGGCGAGGACCTCGTGGTGTGGCGATCGGGTGCCGAGTTCTACGCGTGGCGCGACCTGTGCGTGCATCGCGG